>DASTAI010000369.1:0-3847 GCA_035712865.1 Solirubrobacterales bacterium | reverse complement strand
GCATCGACCCTCACCCCGACCCTCTCCCTGTCCAGGGAGAGGGAGCAAGTTGTCAGCACCTCCGAGACGGAACACTAGTGACTGACGTCGTCAAGCGACAGGTCGCCGCCCACTGGGATCGGCGGGCGCCGCACTTCGACGAGGACTTCGGCCACAGCATCCGCACGCCCGCCGAGCGCGCGGCCTGGGATCGCATCCTCGATCTCGTCCTTTCCTCCCGCGGCGGCATCGACGCGCTCGACGCCGGCTGCGGCACGGGGTTCCTCAGCTTCGAGCTGGCGGCCCGCGGTCATCACGTCATCGGCGTTGACTTCGCGCCCTCGATGATCGCCGAGGCGCGACGCAAGGCGGCGGAGCTCGGTGTCTCCTCGGTCCGCTTCGAGGAGGCCGATGCCGAGCAGCTCCCGTTCATGCCCGCAAGCTTCGACCTCGTGATCAGCCGCCATCTGCTCTGGACCCTCTCGCACCCGGAGGCGGCGATCGACGAGTGGATCCGGGTCCTGCGCCCGGGCGGGCGCCTGGTCGTGGTGGATGGACAGTTCGACGCCGGCGCCGCGCCGGCGGCGCCCGGGAGTGCCCGCTCGAGCGCGGAGTATGCGGCCGTCGGCGACCAGCTTCCCTTCCTCGGCGGCCGATCGATGGAGCAGATCGAGGCGCTGTTCAAGGCGCACGGTCTCGTGCACGTGAGCGGCGATCCGCTGCTCGACCTCGTGACCGCCCAGGCGCAGCGGATGGTCGAGGAAGGGAGAGAGCAGCGCACCCACCGGCGCTACGTCGTCTGGGGCGACCTCGCGGGCATCGTCTAGCCGGCGCCCGCTCACTTGAACGAGGGCATGACCTCGTGAGTGAGGATCCTGAGGCTTCGCATCTCCTGCTCCGGCGACAGGAGGCCGCCGGGATTCAGCTCGGCCGCGATTCCCGTCACGCCGAGCGCGTCCTTCAACTGGCGGAGGCGATCGACGAGGCCGGGGCCGGTGCCGAACGCCACCTTCGTGGTCAGGATCTCGTCGTACGAGAGGCTGGCCAGGCGCTCGGCCTGAGCCACCCGTCGCTCGACCGGCCCCGTTCCCGCCCGGCCGAGCGGGGCCCGGGTGATGTCGGCCTGGCGCTGGAAGTAGTACGTGATGGTCTCCCGCGGCTCCTCCACCGCGGCGTCCTCGGTGGGGGCGGCGTAGATCGGGATGCGCAGGCACACGTCGCCGTCGCCGGGGTGCCCCGCCTCACGCCACGCCGCGCGGTAGACGCCCAGGTGCTCTGTCAGCTCGGGGATGCTCATTCCGCGGAGACCGACGAAGATCGGCAGCCCCATCCGGGCGACGCGCGGAAATGTCTCCGGGGTCGTGGCCGCCATCCGGAGAGGCGGATGGGGGCGCCGATACGGGCGCGGCGCCACCGCGGCGTCGACGAAGCGATAGAACTTCCCCTCGTAGGTGAAGGGCTCGCCTTTCCAGGCTTCGAGCATGATCTCGAGCGCCTCGAAGAACCGCTCCTGGCTCTCCGCGTACGGGACGCCGAGCGCGTCGTAGGCGCGCGGCGAGCCGCTGCGGCCGATGCCGAAATCGAATCGCCCCTGGCTCAGGTGATCGAGGGTGGTCACCTCACCCGCGACGCGGAGCGGGTGGTTCAGGGGAAGGAGCTGGACGGCGGTGCCCACGCGCAGGCGCTTGGTGCGCGACGCGATCCAGCTCGCCACCAGGAGAGGCGCCGACAGCACCGACCGGGCCGGATTGACCAGCATCTCCGCCAGCCAGAAGACGTCGAGCCCCCACGACTCCGCCGCGTCGACGAGCGCGAACATCTCCTGGAACGCGTCGTCCTGATTAGCGCCGCGCCGCGTCTGCTCCGCGAACAGTCCGAATTCCATCGCGATCGCCCTCAGGCCTCTCGGTAGAACCGGGCCGCGTTGTCCCAGAGGAGCTTGCCCTGTGTCTCCGGCTTCAGGCTCGTCCACTTCAAGATGTTGTCCACGGAATCCGGGAACTGGCACTCCGAGTGAGGGTAGTCGGACGCATACATCAGGATGTCGTCGCCGAACACGCTCGTGACGTAGTTGAACAGGTCCTCGCCCTCGTGGCGCTCGATGGAGCAGAAGAACCGCCCGCTGGTGATGTACTCGCTGGGCGCGTGCTTGAGCGGCGCCGTGCCTCCCACGTACACCGCCTGCTCGTCCATGCGCTTGGCCCAGAAGGGCAGCCAGCCGAAGCCGCACTCCAGGACGCCCATGCGCAGGCTCGGATACCGATCGAAGATGCCGGCGCCGATGAAGGCGGCCATGAATCGCATGCCGCCCCAGGGATGCGAGGCGAGCCGCCCGAGGAAGATGTTGTCCCAGAGGTCCTGATAGCCGGGGAAGTACGGGGGATTCCACGTGTTGCTGTGGTGCACGACGGGGAGGTCGTGCTCCTGCGCCGCTTTCCAGATCGGCTCCAGGTCGGGGTGGTCCACCGGGATGTCCTTGCCGAACACGGGCAGGACCGCCGCCGCCCACCTGGAGGCTCCCCACCGCTCGATCTCGCGCACGGCCTCGTCCACGGCGCGGGTGGAGGCCACGATCGCGGTCTTCAGACGCGCCGGGAACGGTCCGCAGAAATCAGCGGCGTGACGATGGTAGGCGCGGATCAGTCCGATCTCGAGCTCGACGTCCGGCAGCCCGACGACACTGACCCAGCTCGTCGGGACCATGAAATGCGCATCCGTCCCTTCGTCGTCCATGTCCTTGACGCGGTTCTCGGCCTGGTCATCCTGCACGCCCATCCTGGGCTGCTTCGATCCCATCCAGTGCGTGCCGCGGCCGGTGAACGAGTCGTGCGCGCCGGCCGTCCCGAGGACGCGTCGATAGAGCTTCGTGGCGATCCGGTACTGATCGGTGTCCGGCGTGCCGCCGATCATCTTGCCCGAGGCGACGCGGTGGGGCGCCAGCTCGGGGAGGCGGGCGCGGAAATCCGGATCGACATACCGATCCAGGACGTCGGCGGCTGGATTGACGTGCGTATCAGCGTCCCACACGCGCAAGCCCGTTCTCATGGCCGTCTCCGGGGCCGGCTCAGTTGAAGCCGTACAGCCGCGCGCAGTTGTCCCAGAGGATCTTCCGCTTGCTCTCCTCGGAGAGCGGGAGCTTCAGGAAGAGCGAGGTCGCCTCGGGGAAGTGCGAGTCGGAATGCGGGTAGTCAGTCGAGAAGACCAGCGTGTCGTCGCCGAGCTTCTTCACGACCCACTCGACTTGATCCTCGTCGACGTCCACGCTGATGAAGCATTGCCGCCTGAAGTACTCGCTGGGCAGCCCCTGGAGCTTCGCCGTCTCGCCGCTCTTGGCCATCTGCCAGAACTCGTCGATCCGCCAGAGCAGCCAGGGCAGCCACGAGCAGTTGCCCTCGAGGAACGCGACCTTGAGGCGCGGAAAGCGCTCGAGCACGCCCCCGGCGGTCATGGAGGCAATGGCGGCCATGAGCTCCACCGGGTTGTTGAGCCCGCCCGACATCGTCGCGCTCGGCCGGGTGAGAAAGCGGTTCACGAAGTGCGTGTCGGAGTAGTTGTTCGGCGCGGGGTGGAAGCAGATCGGCACGCCGAGCCGCTGGGCCTCCTCCCACAGCGGGTCCATCTTCGGGTCGTGCAGGTTCACGCCGTTGACCGGGTTCGGCATCATCTGGGCGGCCACGAAGCCGAGCTGGGTCACCGCGCGGCGGAGCTCCTGGGCGGCCAGCGTCGCGTCGTGCAGCGTGAGGAGGGCCGCCGCCTTCATGCGGTCGGGCGCCGGCCGCACGAAATCGGCCGCCCAGTCGTTCCAGCCGCGGCAGAGGGCGATCGCGAACTCGGGGTCGAAGGCGTCGACGCACACGACCGGGAGCGT
>DASTAI010000368.1:0-2088 GCA_035712865.1 Solirubrobacterales bacterium | reverse complement strand
TAGGAATCGTTCCTGACGAGCGAACAAAAGGAGACCCCCGAATGGGTGAGAACATCGATGAGGCGAAGGGCCGCACGAAGGAAGCGGCCGGTGACCTCACTGGCGACGACAAGCTGAAGCGTGAGGGCAAGGTCGATCGCGCGGTTTCGAGCGCCAAGGAGAAGGTCGACGACGCCGCCGACAAGGTGAAGGACAAGCTCGGTCACGACCGTCGGGACTGACCTTCGCCCGCCTGAAACAAAGCTGACGCAGGAGAGAGGCCGGAGCGAGAGCTCCGGCCTCTCGCTTTTGACGATGGGGAGAACTACCGATCCGAATCCCGCAATTCGCCCCGATGACGGCCAAGCGGGCGGCGGCCAGAATGACCCTCGCCAAGGGGAGTAGGAAACCACGGAAGGCAGGGGCAACCCGCCCGCCGCCGGATTCGACTCACACGGGCCGCCCTAGGGGGGCGGCCCGTTTCTTTACCCGGATGCATCACTCGTGCTCGCCGACCAGGGAGCGTGCCATCTCGTCCGGTGCCGGCGCCTCGCCGTGCAGCTCGAGCAGGTGAATCGCGACCAGGGCGATCGCCAGACCCTCGACCGGCTGGAAGATTCCCTCGGCGATCAGGTTGACCACGGTCAGCACGGCGAGACCGTCGAATGGAACCGCCACCAGCTCGACGGCGATCTCGCTGAGCAGGATCGCGCCGATCGCGGTCACGAACACCTGCAGCGCCCGCCCTCGAACCAGCTGGACGCTGCGCGAAAGCGCTTCCAGAACGCCGAGATGCTCGATCTTCAGGATCACCGGGGAGATCGCGAGGTAGGTGAGCACGATCAGGCCCGGGATGATCAGAGCGGCGAACCCGATTGCCGTCAGCAGCGTGATCACGATGTCCAAAACGACCAGCCGCCCGAGCGGCAGAGCCCGCAACAGGTTCGGGAGCGGGGGCAGGGGCCGTCCCGCGCGCCAGTCGATCACCGCCGCCGCGGCGAGACCGGCGTAGACCGCCTGTCCGAAGAAGCTGACCGCGGCGGTCACCAACGCGGCGCCCAGCGTCGCGAAATCCGCCGCCGTCCTCAGATGCTCGACGTGAGAGCCCTCGAGGAGGGCGTCGCCGACGGACTGGGGCAGGAGCACGACGATGGCCGCGGGGACGAGGAAGGTCCAGTGCCGTCGGTAGACGGCCCACATCTCCCCGGCGATCTCGGGTAGAGACAGCTTTCCCTCATCGGCGCCGGTCACGTCTCGTGCAGATGGGGGAGTGGGTTCGTCGGCACGTGGATCCAACCCTCGCGGGTCGCCCGGTCGGCCTCATCGCCGGGCTCGGGCGGCTGCGTCAAACCCAGCGCCGCGGCCCGGGCGACGAGCGAGCAGACGAGTGCGTCGAAGCAGTTGTGGTCGGAGGCGGTGAGCTCGCGCTGCTGGATCGTCATGTCGATCGTGCCGAGCCCCTCTTCGAGCTGGGAGAGCAGCTGTGGAATGCGTGCGACGCCCGCCCGGCTCTTGTAGCCGACGGGGGAGATGCCCCACATCGTGAGGGCGGCAGCCGGATAGCTCTCGATCACCTTGCCGGAGCCGGCCCGGTCGACGGGCTCGCCGCGGGCTGCCAGGCGGTCGAGGAGGAACGCGCAGCGCATCGCGACCACGCCGATCAGGTCGGTGGAGACGCTCAGCGGCCTTCGGGCACCCCGCTCGATCAGCCGGCGGTCGGTCGCCCGGAAGCTGAGGTGGAAGCGGTAGATGTCCTGGTCCTCACCGCTCCCCGGCCAGCCGGCCCGGTTCCGGTGCGCGCTGACGGCCTCGACGAACTCGTCTGGCCAGCCGAAGGGCGCGTCGATCGCGGCCTTGTCGGCCCCATCGATCGCATCGAGCAGGGTGGCGTCGTCGAGGCCCGAGCGGAGCTCCGAGACGATCGGCCTCCCGGGCCCCCACTCGATCGCGCAGGCACTGGTGTTGGCCGGCTGCGCCGCGAGGTCGATGCCGAGCGTGCGCACGGAGCGATGGTATTCGCGGGGCGGCGCGGAGTAGAGCGAGCATCGGCCGGGGATACGCTGCACCGGTGAGCCGCGAGGACTTCGTGATAGGCGACGCCGAGCCCGA
>DASTAI010000367.1:0-4406 GCA_035712865.1 Solirubrobacterales bacterium | reverse complement strand
GTCCACGACATGCGGGTGGCCACCCGGAGGCTGCGGGCCGCCCTCGAGATCTTCGAGCCCTGCTTCGCGGCCGAGCCCTACCAGGAGGCCCTGGGGGAGGTAAAGAGGCTCGCCGACGCGCTGGGAGAGAGGCGCGACCGCGACGTCTCGATCGCCGCTCTCGGCGCCTTCAACGAGCAGATGCCCTCCCCCGACCGCAGGGGAATCGACTCGCTCATCGTGCAGCTCGTCGAGGAACAGGGTCAGGCGAATCGCGAGCTCGCGCCGCTGGTCGAGAGCACGCATCTGACCGCGCTGCGGGAGAGCCTGACCGAGCTGCTCGGCACCGCGCCGAGCGTCACGGCATGAAGGCCCGGCAGGTGAAGAAGCTCGATCCCGAGCGCTCGCTCGGCGAGAACGCGGCCCGAATCATCGAGGTGAGGCTCGACGAGATGATGGATCTCGCTCCCCGGGCCCTCGACGGCAGCACCAAGGCCCAGCACGACATGCGGATCGCGGCGAAGCGGCTGCGCTATGTGCTCGAGGTGACCGGATTCATCTTCGGCAAGCCGGCCGATACGGCGCGCCGCCGCGCCCGGGATCTCCAGGACATCCTGGGAGAGATCCACGACTGCGACGTGATGCTGCCCCGGGTCCGCGACCACGCGAAGGGCCTGCAGCGGCGCGACGCCGCATCCGTCAGGGCGAGGGCGGGGCGGGCGCCCGACCTCGATCCGAGGCTGGCGGCGCGGGCGCCCCACCGCACCGCCTACCGCGGCCTCGACGTGCTCGCGGTCTATCTCGGAGCCCGCCGCGAGCTGCTCGAGGATCGCTTCCACGACTTCTGGAAGCGCCAGGAGCAGACCGGCACCTGGGTGCGCCTCGAGCGCACGGTCGAGGCCCATCTCGGGCGAGCGCGTGAGGCGCGCCGCACGGCCAAGGCCGCGGAGCGCGCGCGCGAGCGCGCCGAGGCGGCCGAGCGGGCGGCCCGTCAGGCGGAGGCCCAGGCCGAGCAGGCGCGGCTCGACCGCGAGCGCGCCTACACCGAACGTCCCGAACAGAGCCCTATGGAGAGGGTTCCGGGACGTTCACCGGGCGACGCCGGAACGCCACCGGTCGATCCGGCGTAACCGACCACTCTTCGCGCCGCCAGCGAACGAGCGTGGCGTCCGCCAGCCGCGCGCTCACGTGCCCCAGCGCCGGGTACCCCCAGAGCGTCGCCTCGAGCTGCCGCGTCGAGTCCTCCTCGCCCAGCCCGCGCGCAACCTCCTCCTCCGGGTAGGTCACGAGCAACGATCCCGCCCGGACCCAGAGCGGGATCCGCCCAAGGGGCGCCTCGGCGTCGATCCAGCGCTCGCCCTCGGTGCGCTCCTCCGTCCACCAATCGATCCACTGGCCGCGAGGCAGGTACGTTCGCCGCTCGGTCGCTCCCTCATCGAGGACGGGGGCGACCCAGAGGGCGGGTCCGAGGAAGTAGGAGTCGGGAATCGCCCACCCCTCCGGGTCCTCGGGATCCACGAGACAGAGCGGACGCATGATCGGGAGGCCGGTGCGCGCGGCGGTCGCCGCGGCGGCCCTGATGTAGGGGACGAGCCGCTCGTGCAGGACCACCGCCTCCCGGTAGAGGTCGAGCACCTTCCCGTCGTAGGTCCAGGCCTCCTGCTGAAAGCGCCCGTGGGCCTGCATCAGCGGGGAGAGCGCGCCGAGCTGCGCCCAGCGGACGAGCAGCTCCGGCTCGCAGCGCTCGGCCAGCCGCCGGCCGAGATAGCCACCGACGTCGTGCGAGAGATTGGAGAAGCCGCTCGCGGCTGAGGTGAGCAGTGAGGCCAGCAGCACCCGCAGGGACCAGAAGTCCGACGCCTGATCGCCGCCCCAGAGCATCCCGATCGCCTGCTGGCCGGTCCACCCGGAGCGGCCGAAGACCACACCGCGCTGCTCCCCGTGGACCGCATCGAGGGCCTCCTGCGTGGTCTCGCGGTAGAGCCGCCCGTATTCCCAGGCCGCCTCGGCGCCGGTCCGGCCGTCGGCCAGCCGGGAGTCGGGCGGGAAGTAATAGCCCTCGCCGTCATCGGCCTTGACCCCCTCGACGCCGAGCTCGAAGACCGGACGCGACAGCTCTCGCCACCACTCGCGAGCCGACCCCGAGGTGAAGTCGACGATCGAGCCGGTGCCCATCCACCACCGCCCGACGTAGGGCTCGCCGGTCCCCGCGCGGACGTAGTGACCCGCCTCCGCACCCTCGGCATAGTTCTCAGCCGGGTGTGAGTGCAGCCGCTCCGATTCCGCGTCCGGTGGCCGCTGGCCGTCGACCGACTCCAGGTTGACCCAGGGCGTCACCCAGACGATGGTGCGCACACCGTCCTCCCGCATTCCGCGAACGAGTCCCTCGGCGTCCGGGAACTGGTTCGGGTTGAAGCGCCAGGTGTTGTACTGCGTCTCCCAGGGCGAGTCGATCACGATCGCGTCAAGCGGAAGGTCGTGATCGCGGTCGCCGCGCCAGTCGTCCTTCACATCGTCCTGGTGCTCGTAGACGTCGCGGCTCTTCCAATGACCGTAGGCCCACTCGGGCATCAGCATGGGCAGTCCGGTCTCGCGGAGAAACGCGCGCAGCCGAGCTGCCGGCGTCGGCCCCACCAGCAGGTGCAGCCGCAACGGCCCGGAGGCGGAGCGGACCGAGACGGTCACCCGATCGTCGGTCAGGTCGATCTCGACCCCCGGGCCCGAGGTCTCGAGCCACGCGGCCCAGCCCGCGGAGGAGAGCAGCCAGGGAACGGGCGCATAGTCGCCCTGCGGAATGCCGCCCTGCTCGAGCAGCTCCGGCGGGCAGTCGGGTCCCGTGTAGCGCCGGTCGGCGCCGAGCTGGATCAGCCGCCCGCGCTGGTCAAAGTCGAGACCGTGGCGCGCCCCGAGCCCAGTGACCCGCTCGCCTTCGAGCAGCGGCCAGCTCGCGCCAAGGCGAAGCCAGCCCTCCTCCGACGGGTCGATCGAGACGAGCAGGCGATCTGCAGCAGGAGAGGAGACCTCGATGTCCTCGTCGCCGAGCGAGACCCAGTGGCCGCGCTCCTCGTGCACCAGGACTCCCTCGGTCAGCGTGATCAGCTGGTCGCGCGCCACGCCGCGGCACGCGCACAGATCAAGACCGGCGAGCAGCCGCGAGGCCTCAGCCTCTCCGCTCCACAGTGCCCCGTCTGGCACTCCCCTCTCGAACGCGACGCCCACGCGGGCGCAGTCTGGCAGCGCCGCCGTTCACGACCTCTTTACGTCGGGACAACCACCTCGTAACGGGATTTCCCCTGCAAACAAGCACCCTGGTGGCGAATAGGTGAACGAAGAGAAAGGGTCAACGATGAACCCGATTGCCACCACCAGGGTGGACCTGCACTGTCACTCGACCGCCTCGGAGATCTCGAAGCTCGGGATCCAGCGCAGCCTCGGCCTTCCCGAGTGCGCCACGCCGCCGGAAGAGGTTCATGAGCTGGCCAAGCGCCGGGGTATGGACTTCGTGACGATCACCGACCACGACACGATCGACGGCTGCCTCGAGATCGCCGATCGCGACGACGTCTTCATCTCCGAGGAGCTGACCACCTGGTTCCGCGGGGAGCCGCAGGCCGTCCACCTCCTCTGCTTCGGGATCACCCCGGACGACCATGCCTGGCTGCAGGAGCACAACCGCGATCTCGAGTCCTGCGCCGAGTACCTGCACTCGCACGGGATCACCTGCTCCCTTGCCCATCCCTTCTACGCGGCCGAAGCGCCTCTCTCTCCGGCGCATCGCAGGAAGCTCGCGCAGTTGTTCCCGGTCTGGGAGACGCGCAACGGATCCCGCGCGCGCGAGCTCAACATGCCGGCCGCGATCTACATCGAGACGCACGGTGGTACCGGCACCGGCGGCTCGGATGATCACGCCGGCGTGGACATCGGGCGGACGTTCACCGAGACGCCGCCCGCGGCCACGCCGGAAGAGTTTCTGTGCCACGTTCACGAGGGCCGCGCCGAGGCCCGCGGTGAGCAGGGGAGCGCCGCCAAGTGGGCGCACTCGGCGATGGCCCTCGGCACCAGGGCGCTGATGCTGAACGGGGAAATCGCGACGGGAGGCGCCGCACCGGACCCGGACGCCATCCTGAAGATCGCCGAGCGGGTGATGAGCGAGGGCGACCTCCGACAGGGCGAATCGAATGGCGACCTCTGCCCGCAGGACGCGTGCGCCCTGCTCGACGCGTTCGTCGACGCCGTGGGCATGGAGCCGGGACGGGCGCTGATAGACCACATGCAGAGCGACGCGTTCAGCCACGCCGCCCTGGCGCGGCGGGCCCGGCAGGTGCACGAGCGGCGCCTGCGACTCGTGGTCGATGAGACCGTCTACCGCTTCACCGAGGGTGATGAGCCCTTCGACCTCGCCACGGATGCCGTGGAGACCGGGCGGA
>DASTAI010000366.1:0-3887 GCA_035712865.1 Solirubrobacterales bacterium | reverse complement strand
CATCCCCCGCACGGCGGTGGACGGGACTGCGACTCCGGGCCGTCCCGCGATCTATGGGCACGGCCTCCTCGGCAGCGCCTCCGAGGTGTTCAACGCGGACATCCAGCAGGAGCTCGCGAACACCTATGCCTTCGTGCTCTGCGCTACTGACGAGATCGGGATGGCGAACGGCGACGTCACGAACACCATCGGGATCCTGAGCGACCTCTCCAAGTTCAACCAGCTCGCCGATCGCCTCCAGCAGGGCCTCCTCGATGAGATCTTGCTCGGGCGCCTGATGGCGATGCCGAGCGGCTTCGCCTCGGACGGTGCGTTCCACGTCGACGGCACCACGGGCAGCGACTCGGTCATCAACGACACCGAGCTCTATTACCAGGGCTCGAGCCAGGGCGGGATCATGGGCGGCGCTCTCACCGCCGTCGACCCGGACTTCACGCGCTCCGTCCTCAACGTGCCGGCGATGAACTACTCGGTGCTGCTGCCGCGCTCGGTCGACTACGACGAGTTCGCCCTGATCCTCAACAACTCGTACACCGATCCCCTCTCCAGGCCGCTGCTCCTCTCGCTGATCCAGATGCTCTGGGATCGCGGGGAGCCGAACGGCTACGCCCACCGGATGACCACGAATCCGCTGCCGGGGACGCCCGCGCACAAGGTGCTGATGAACGTGGCGCTTGGCGACCATCAGGTGACGAACTTCCAATCGGATGTCGAGGCGCGCACGATCGGCGCCTCCACGCACACCCCGATCCTCGACCCCGGCCGCTGGCCGGACTACGACATTCTCTGGAACGTCCCGGCGATCACCAGCTACCCGTTCGACGGCTCGGCGGTGGTCTACGGCGACATCGGGCCGGTGCGGTCGAACCCCAGTCCGCCACCGGACAGCATCGGCGTGCCGCCACCGCCGTTCACCAACACCCCGAACCGCGACGGCGAGGATCCGCACGGCGCACCGCGCGGCGCGCCCCTGGCGCTGCAGCTGATCTCGGACTTCCTGAAGCCGAACGGAGCCGTCACCAACCCATGCGGCGCGAGCCCCTGCTATTCGGGCGGCTACACCGGCCCCGGCCCGTAGCCCTCAGCCCAGTCCCGCGGCTCGCCGGATGAATCCGAGCCGGCTCGAGGCCCGCGCGTAGATGCTCGGCCCACCGAGGCCGCAGGGGAACGGGCCGGCGCTGACCACGCCGACGAGTCGGGGTCCGCTGGGCGTGTTCGCGACGATCGGGCCGCCGCTGTCTCCTGAGCAGGAGGTCGAGTGGAAGGGCAGGAAGCTCTGGAAGCGCAGCACCCGCTTGCCGAGGGCGCAGATCATCGTCGCCTGCTGGAAGCCGCGGTCCTTGCCGAAGAGGCGATCGCAGACGCGTCCGGGAAAGATGCGCTCCTTGGTGGCCTTCAGGCGCCGGGCGACGTTGAATCCCCAGGCGCTCCTGGTGCCGAAGCCGCCGGTCCGGACGATCCGCCCGGGCTTGGTCGCCGCCTTCGACTCCGCCCGCGTCGCCAGCGCGATCGGCTCGGCTTCAGGCGGCCGCGCCAGGGTGAGGACCGCGAAGTCCCTCTCGACCTTGCGGCCGTTGTAGGTCGGGTCGATGACGACGGCGCTCACCTTGATCCGGGGAAGCCGATGCTTCGGCGAGATCGACGGACTGCCGGCGAAGACCGAGAGCCACTTCCGCTTGCCGCTCTTTGCGCAGTGAGCCGCGGTCAGCACCTTCGTCGGGGCGATCAGCGAGCCGGTGCAGATCAGGCGGCGCTTCTGCTCGAGGGCGACCGTGAACTGCCAGCCCGCGGCGTTCGCCTTGCCGCCCCCGACGATCAGGGGTGCCGCCACGTTGCCGCTCGCGAGGGGGGAACCGGCCGCGGCAACGCAGAGAACAACGGCGGCGAAACCCAGCTTTTTCAGGAGACCTAGCCCTCCTGGATGGCGCCGTAGCGCTCGCGCATGAAGTCGAGGGCGGCTCGCCGCTGGTCCTCGGCGGCGAGCAGATCCGAGTAGGCGTGCTCGGCGCCCTCAAAGCCAGTCGCATTCCAGAGCTCGCCGGAGGCCAGCTGCGAGTTCCACGGACTCACGTAGAGGTAGGGCTCGTCGTGACGCTCGTCGCCCGGCGACGCCCCGAAGGTCGCTCGCTTGCCACGCGCCTCATTCCCGATGTCAACCGCGAGGTCGAAGTGCTCGGGCCAGAGCACGACCAGCGAGGAATCGCCGTCGGCCGCCTCGTCCGCCCGCAGCTGTTCGAGCACCGAGCAGGCGAAGCCGTAGAAGTCGCCGAGCGCGCTCGCAGCCTGGGCATCGACCTCCGCCGGAAGCGGCTCGGTCGTCTCTTCCCGTCCGCGCTGGCGGACGAGCTGCCCGCCCGCGATCCTGACCTGGCAGTCCGCGCCGTCCTCCTCGAAGAACGGCGTCCCGAAGCCTCCGAGCGTGTACCGAAGCGAGATCTCGCTCTCGGGCTTGCGAGCGGGCGCGACAACTGCCTGTGCGATCCGGTGGAGTGCCAGCCGCGTCTCGGCGAAGGCGGCCGGCAGCGGCTCGAGCGGCTTCCAGGCGCCCAGCCAGCGCTCGGCGCACCAGGAGGCGAGATCCGGTTTCTCCCGAGCGATGTCGTCCCAGGTGAGGTCGCCCCACGCCTCGAGCGGAGAGACGAGCTCGCGGCCCTCCGGGACCTCATCTGGCGCCACCGGGTCATCGGTCCACGGCTCGTCGGTGACGGCGGGAGGCGAGGGCTCGAGCACGCGCGCCTCGTAGTCGCCCCCCAGCTTGTCCTCGGCCTCGGCACGCGGGTTGCCCATCGACCCAACCCTAGTGACCCCGCGGCTCGCGACATAGGCTGCGCCGATGGCAGCGGGAGATTCGCCGAGTGGCGCGACTATCGTCATACCGACCACCATGCGGCGCGAGACCCTCGGGCCGGTGGTGGAGACCGCCCTGGCTGCCGTGTCGGAGCGCGATGGCGAGGTGATCTTGGTCGCCAACGGCGCGAAGGAGGGACGTCGCCGGCTCGAACTCCGCTCGCCGAATCTGAGGGTTCTGGAGTGCGCGACGCCGCGGACGGGTGCCGCCCGCAACATCGGACTGGGCGAGGCCGCCAACGACCTCGTCATCTTCACGGACGACGACTGCCTCGTCTCTCCTGAATGGGTGGCGCGGATCTCGAGACGGCTCGCCGGCGGCGCAGCTGCAGTGGCCACCTCCCTGAAGATGCGGCGGGACGGGCCGATCACCACCTTCATCGACTACCAGCGGATCTTCGAGCCGCCTCCGATCGATGCCGAGACGGTCCACTTCGCGATCGGAGCGAGCATCGCCGTGCGCCGCGATCTGATCACTGCCGTCTTCGACGAGGACATACCGGCCGGGGACGACGTGCTGTTCGGCGCCAGCCTGAGCGACGCCGGTCTGCCCACGATCTACGCGGCCGACGCCCCTCCTCCGCTGCACCTCGTGCCCGAGCGCCTCGAGTCGGTGACCGAGCGCTTCTTCAGGTACGGCACCAGCAACGCGAAGGTGCTCCTGGAGAAGGGCCGGGTCGCCTCCGCGATCCCATATGCCCGCGGCATGTACCGGGCGATCTGCCGAAACGAGGTGGAGGCACCCCGCCGCTTCGAGGAGATGGCAGATCCGAACGTCCGAGAGGCCTTTGCGGCCCTCGACGTCTGCGCGGCCGGCTCCGTCCTGGCCGGCTACCTGGACGCCGCCGGCCGCGTGCTGGGAACGGAGCTGGTCCGGCTGGACCCGGAGGGACTGGAGGCCGGTTGGACGGAGGTGGAGAGGCGCCTGAGCGAGTTCGTGTGGGATGGCGATTGGCACGAGCTTCCACTCGACTTCGACGGTTGGCGCCGGCCGCACGTGACCCGCCGTGCCGCGCTGGCGCCGATGATCGCCGAGAACC
>DASTAI010000365.1:0-4044 GCA_035712865.1 Solirubrobacterales bacterium | reverse complement strand
ATCCATCCGGTTGAGGACAGCCTCAATATCTCCACGGTTGTAGGCCTCGATGCCCTCCACCCACAGCTCGACGTTCTCCTGCGACATCGCCTTCCCAGTATCTCGCGGCGAAAGCACCCAGACACGGAGAAGCCCCCCGGCGGGATGTCAGGGGGGCTTCTCCAACTTCGAGTGGACCCTGGACACCCAGGCATGGAATCTGGATGCCTAGGGCAGCGATCAACTATCGGAGGAGGCGGTCGCGAGATCAATCACCCGTACGGGGTATTTGCCCGCCACGCCCGTGTATGGGGAAGGTCGAGGTGCCGGGAGATGCCGAAGAAGGAAGCGGCCCCCTCTCCCTAGACAAGGGGACCGCTCCGAGGGCAGATATCGACCGCACCAGCACTCCACTAAAGCAACGAGATGAGCGGCCTACTCCGACAGCCCGGCGGCTTCGAGGGCTCGCTCTTTGGTGCTGCACTCCCGGTACTCGACGCACTTTGCATCTCGCCAGCGCGACAACCAGACCTCTCCGCGAACGACCTCAGCCTGGCTGACCTTGCCGCGGACGTAGATGGTTGCGACGCAGACGACCTGCTCGCCGAGATCAATGCATTCCTGCACCTCAATCTGGCGAACATCGAAGGACTCGCGCTCATCCATGGCCCGCGTGATGTCCGGACATCGAGTGTTATCCGGACGAAAACGACGCACACACGGTGCCGTCTAGGACGGTCACAAGGTCTGGGGGTGGTCGCACCCTCCCTGCGCAACCAGCAGTCACGCTCTTTGGACGCTCTCGCGCCTGGGCCGTGGGGGACAGCCTCGCTTGTATTCGACTTCAAGCACAGCGAGCCGAGCGTCAAGGTAAGCGCGGCGGTGATCGAGGTAGGCGCGTCTGCTCTCATTGGTCAAAGGTCGTTTCCTCCCGCTTGAGGGTCGATTGCATCGCTACCCGGGGCCGCCTTCTGTGGTGCGGCCGTGGTACGGGCTGATCCGGCTCGGGCTTGATCGCCCCGGGCCGAACGACGGAAAGCCCCGCGATTGCAGGGCTTTCAAAGGTGCCGGGGGTGGGATTCGAACCCACATGCCCCCGAAGGGACCACGGATTTTAAGTCCGCTGCCTAGACCAGTTTGGCCACCCCGGCAGGCTGGAGAACGCCCGAGGTCGCCGCGCCGGCGGAGCTAGATCGCCAGCGAGTGGTCCTCGAGCGCCTTCGCTAAGAGCTCGCGCAGCTGATCGCGCTGCGAGGCGTCGAGGTTGCCGAGCACGTCGCCTTCGACCGTCTCCAGCTCGCGCTCGGCCTTCTCCACGGTCCTGAGGCCCTTCGGAGTGATCGCAACCAGGTGCCGGCGGCGGTCCTCGGGATCCCGGGTCCGCTCGACCATGCCCTTCTCCTCCAGGCCGTTGAGAAGCAGCACCGTGTTGTTCGCATCCAGCATCAGCGACTCGGCCAGCCTCTGCTGCGTCGCTTTGGTCATCTCCCGCAGGTAGAGCAGCGTGACGAACTCCTTCGTCTTCACGCCGAGCAGCTCAGGGGTGGCGGTGCGGTAGACGACGCGGGAGAGGCGCGTCAGCAGATTCATCGTTCCCGCGACGGATGGTGCTTGCGTGGTCATCTCGCTCCCAATCGTAGCCTGATCCACGGATCATCCTTGACTTAATGATTGTCCTTGGTATAGTGACAATCCACGTGGAGGCTACGACCCACACGTTAGCGACTAATTCGGCTCGCAGCGACCGAAAGCGCTGGATCGCGCTCTTCGTCGTCTGCCTGGGCCAGCTGATGGTCATCCTCGACACGACCATCGTCAACGTCGCGCTGCCCTCGATCCAGTCCGACCTGCACTTCAGCCAGTCGAGCCTCACCTGGGTGATCGACGGCTACCTGATCACCTTCGGCAGCCTCCTGCTCCTTGCCGGCCGCCTGGGCGACCTCTTCGGGCGCAAGCGGGTGTTCCTGCTCGGCGTCCTCTCCTTCGTGGTCGCCTCGATGCTCTGCGGCCTCTCCCCCAGCGGCGGCGTCCTGGTGGTCGCCCGGCTGCTCCAGGGCGCCGCCGCTGCCCTCGTCTCGGCGGTGATCATCGCGATCATCGCCGTCGAGTACCCCCAGCCCGCCGAGCGCGCGAAGGCCATGAGCCTCTACACGTTCGTTATCGCCGGCGGCGCCTCGCTGGGACTGCTGCTTGGTGGCGTCCTCACCGAGACGATCAGCTGGCACTGGATCTTCTTCGTCAATCTGCCGATCGGCGCCGTCGCCTACGTGCTCGGCCGCCGGCTGATCGCAGAGAACGAGGGCATCGACCGAAACGGCCGGATCGACTGGCTCGGCTCGGTGCTGATCACGGCCTCCTCAATCGCCGCGATCTACGCCCTGATCAAGATTCCCGAATGGGGCTGGACCGGCGAGCGCACCCTCGCCCTCATCGGCGTCGCCGCCCTGCTCCTCGCCGGCTTCATGGCCCTCGAGTCCCGGATCGCGAACCCGATCATGCCGCTGCGGGTGCTCGGCAACCGCAGCCTGGTGACAGCCAACCTGGTCCGCGGTTTCCTTGTGACGGGCGCCTACTCCACCTTCTTTCTCGGCGCCCTCTACTTCCAGCACGTCCGCGGCTGGAGCCCGATCGAGATCGGTCTCGCCTTCCTGGCGATGAGCCTCGCCCTGGCGACGATGTCGGCCGGACTCGCGGCCCGGCTGGTGGCGCGCTTCGGCCCCAAGCCGACCCTGATCGCCGGCATCGCCGGCCCGGTGGCCGGCCTGCTCCTCTTCTCGCAGGCCGGGGAGTCCACCCCCTACTTCCCGATGATCTTCGCCGCCTTCGCCCTGCTCGGCTTCGGCTTCGGCGCCGCCAATCCGCCGCTGATGATGATCGCGATGGACGACGTGCGCTCCAAGGACGCCGGGCTGGCCTCCGGGACGATCCAGGTCTCCATCCAGCTCTCGGCGGCCATCGGGCTCGCTGCGCTGGGGACGATCGCAACCGACCGGACCAACGCCCTGCAGGCGGCCGGCGAATCCGCCACCCAGGCTCTGAGCGGCGGCTATCACCTCGCCTTCCTGATCGCGGCCGGCGCGGCGGCGATCGGCATCGCGATCGCGATCCTCGCACTGCGCTCCCCCACCCCGGCTGAGGTCGAGGCGGAGATCGAGGAGGGCGCGCCGATCGGGATCGAGGGCGAGGCCGCCGAGCTTCGCCGGGCTGCTTAGGCAGGCCTTAGAACGGTCGGGGAGAATCCCCGGCACAAGAGGAGGAAATCCCCGCAAATAGCGCCCCAAACGCGCGGTTTAGCCCCACATTTCCAGGGCATTAAGCATCCGCTTAGCGCAACCGGGCCGCTGCTACGGTGTTCGTTCAGCAGGGAGAGCAGCTTCCCCCCGCCATCCACCTTGGAAGCTTCGACGCTCACACACGCCCAGAGACGCGGGCTTTTTGCTCGGCGCTCACCCCTCCTCCGCTTCCAGGAGGACGGGAATCTCGTCGCCCTGACCCGGAGGGGCCACCAGCACGCCTTCGACACGCTGGTCGAGCGCTACCAGTCCCGCCTCCTCGGCTTCTGCCGCCAGATGCTGGGCTCGACCGAGGACGCCGAGGACGTGCTCCAGGAGGTCTTCGTGGCGGCCTACAACGCGATGGTCGCGGACGAGCGGCCGATCGCCGTCCGCCCCTGGCTCTACCGGATCGCCCGCAACCGCTGCCTCAACCACCTTCGCAAGCCCACCGCGGACGGTCAGGACACGATGGACACCCACCCCCACATGAACGGGGTGACCACCCACGAGCGCGTCCAGAACCGGGAGGAGTTCCGCAGCCTCCTCTCGGACGTCGGGCAACTCCCCGAGACGCAGCGCTCCGCCCTCCTTCTGCGAGAGATCGACGCGATGAGCTATGAGGAGATCGCCAAGGCGATGGACACCACCGTCCCCGGCGTCAAGAGCCTTCTCGTCCGCGCGCGGATCGCGCTCGCCGAGTCCAGCCAGGCCCGCCAGCTCACCTGCGACGACGTCAGGGTCGAGCTCGCCGAGGCGGCCGAGGGGCTCGCCAAGGTCGACGGCCCGGCCC
>DASTAI010000364.1:0-3009 GCA_035712865.1 Solirubrobacterales bacterium | reverse complement strand
CGCGGCCATGACCGCGAGGACGTCCTGCGTGGTCGCATCGCCCGTGTTCTCGACGAAGTTGGCGTGCTTGGGAGAAAGGCGCGCGCCGCCTACCGCGAGACCGCGTGCGCCCGCAGCATCGAGCAGCTGGCCTGCGGACCGGCCCTCGGCGCGCGGGTCCTCCGGGTTCATGAACGTCGACCCGAACGTCTTGATTCCCGATGGCTGCGCCTCCTTTCGCCTTCGGCGCATCTCCCCCATGGTGGCCTTCACCTCGGCGGGATCCGCCTCCGAGAGGGCGAACGTCGCGGCGGTCACGATCTCCCGCTCGCCCAGCTCCGAGCCGCGGTAGCGGAGACCGAGCGCGTCGGGGCGCCGGCTCTCGGCACCGGCGGCCGTGGAGACGGTGACCACGTCGAGCACCTTGCCCAGCTCGCCGCCGTAGGCGTTGGCGTTCATCCGGACCGCCCCGCCGACCGTTCCCGGGATGTTCACGCCGAATTCGAGGCCCGTCAGCCCCCACCCCGCCGCTCGGGCGGCGGCGGACGGCAGCCGCGCCCCGCCGCCGGTCCGGAGGCGGGTGCCGTCCCGCTCGATCCCGGCCAGCTCGCCCGCCAACTTCATCACCAGCCCGCGAAAGCCCTCGTCGGAGACGAGCAGGTTGGAGCCGGAACCGACGACCCCGACCGCGAGCCCCTCCTCGTCAGCCCAGCCGAGCAGCTCCACGACCTCGTCTTGCGATTCCGGGCGTGCGAAGAAGTCCGCGGAACCGCCCGCCCTCACCGTCGTCAGGCGGGAGAGCGGATAGTCGCGCTCGACGCCCCCGGGCGCACTCATCCCTCTCCTCCTCCCTCGACGAGGGCCTCGGCGAGCCTGTAGATGTTGCCGGCGCCGATGGTGATCAGGAGGTCGCCGTCTCGCAGCGTCGGCGCCAGGGCCTGCTCGGCCTGCTCCGCCGTAGGGAGCCACCAGACCGGACGGCCGGCGGCGTGATCGGCCGTCTCCTCGGCGACCATCAGGCCGCTGACCCCCTCGAACGGGCCGACCGGCTGCTCGCGAGCCGGATAGACGTCGAGTACGGCGACCTCGTCCGCAGCGGCCAGGGCGGCGCCCAGCTCCGAGGCGAGTGCCTTGGTGCGCGAATAGAGGTGGGGCTGGAAGACCGCGATCACGCGCCGGGCGCCGAGCTCCCGGGCGGCCCCGATCGTCGCCGTCACCTCCGTCGGGTGATGGGCGTAGTCGTCGTAGATCCGGGCTCCGTTGCGCTCCCCCTTCAGCTCCAGGCGTCGCGCCACACCGGGAAAGTCCGCGAGCGCCCTGGCGCCCGCCACGACGTCGAATCCCGCGAGCGAGAGCCCTCCGAGCGCGGCGAGTGCGTTGGCGACGTTGTGGCGACCGGGAATCCGCAGGGAGACCTCCACATCGAAATCGGGCCCGCGGGCCCGGAAGCTCGTGTCGCCGGTCGGCTCAGAGCGGATCTCGCTGGCGAGCAGCTCGGTCGCCGGGATCGGCTCGTCCCCCTCGCTCTCCACGACGAATCGCAGGACGGACCGTCCCTGCTGCCCTGGCAGATGGACATCGGCTCCGCAGACGAGGCCGGCGGCTGGAGCCGCGAAGGCGGCGAAGGCCTCGGCTAGCTCGTTCAGGGAGCTCCAGCGCGAATGATGGTCGAGCTCGAGGTTGGTGATGACCGCGACCTCCGGGCGGAGCTTGAGGAAGCTGGCGTCGCTCTCGTCCGCCTCGGCCACCACCCACTCCCCCTCCCCCCAGCCCGCATTGGCGGCCGCGCCTCCGGGGCCGGCG
Source organism: Solirubrobacterales bacterium (assembly GCA_035712865.1). Lineage (GTDB taxonomy): Bacteria > Actinomycetota > Thermoleophilia > Solirubrobacterales > 70-9 > DASUPK01. The sequence goes on along the minus strand of DASTAI010000364.1, from coordinate 1,227 downwards.
CCGGAGAGCTCGCCGCCGAGGAAGAACGCGGGGTCGGCGCCGATCGATCGCAGCGCCCAGATGCACATGGCCGTGGTTGTAGTCTTGCCGTGGGTCCCGGCGATCGCCAGCAGCCTCCGTCTGCCGGCGAGCTCGGCGAGCAGCTCGCCACGGTGGACCACGTTCTGGCCGCGCTCGCGGGCGGACACCAGCTCGGGGTTGTCGTCCGGAACCGCCGTGGAGACGACCACCTCCGCGTCCGGCGGCACCTGCTCCGCGTCGTGCCCCAGGTGCGGGGCGATCCCGGCGTCGCGGAGCCTGTCCAGATACGAGGACTCGGAGCGGTCCGAGCCGCTCACCTCCGCACCGAGCTGCTTCGCGACCAGCGCCAGGCCGCTCATGCCCGCCCCGCCGATCGCGATGAAGTGAAGCTTGCGGCCACGCATCTCGTCACCCATCGCCGACCGCCTCCAGGATCTCGCGCGCGATCCGCTCGGCGGCGTCCGGCTTGGCGAGCCTGCGGGCCGCGATCGACATCGCTCGCAGTCGGCTCTCGTCGGAGAGCAGCTCGGCGATCGCGGCGCTCAGCCGCTCCGCGGTGAGCTCGCCGTCGGGGATCACGGCGGCCGCGCCGCCGTCCGCCATCCAGCGGGCATTTGCGGTCTGGTGGTCCCCGGTGGCATGCGGATACGGGATCAGGATCGCCGGCCGCCCGGCCGCGGCGATCTCCATCACCGAGCCCCCGGCCCGGGCGACGACGAGATCCGCCGCGGCGAGAACGTCCCCCAGGTTCGGCTCGTACTGGATCAGCGTGTAGCGCTCCGGCCGCCCCTGAGCCTCCCAGCGCCGCCTCAGCTCCGGATAGTCGCGCCGCCCGCTGACGTGGAGGATCCACGGCTCGCCGACGTGATCGTGGGGCAGTCCGCGCTCCAGGCGGGTGTAGGCCGCGAACGCCGCGAGGTTGATCGAGCGGGCACCGAGGCTGCCGCCGACGATCGTCACGCAGTCGGCCGGTCCCGGGATCCCGAAGCGCCGGCGTGCCACGGTCGGGTCGGCCTCGAGCACCGCGCGTGGCACCGGCCTGCCGGTGACGACGTAGGGATCCCCCTTCCGGCCCGGGATCGGGAAGGCAAGGCAGACGCGCTCGGCCCGGCGGGCGAGCATCCGGTTGGCGAGACCGAGGTGGCTATCCGCCTCGGTGAGGATCAGGGGCAGGCCAATCCGGACGGCGGCGAGGCCCGCGGGGCC
>DASTAI010000363.1:0-5026 GCA_035712865.1 Solirubrobacterales bacterium | reverse complement strand
CACCGGCGTCAACACCCTCACCGGTGAGGGCCTCGCCGAGGCCCTCACCGGCGCGGACGTGGTCGTCGATGTGTCCAATTCGCCGTCGTTCGAGGACACCGCGGTACTTGAGTTCTTCGAGACATCGACCCGCAACATCCTCCGCGCGGAGGCGGCAGCCGGCGTGGGACATCACGTGGCGCTGTCGGTCGTCGGCACCGAACGGCTGGGCGAAAGCGGCTACATGAGGGCGAAGACGGCGCAAGAGAAGCTCATTAAGAGCTCGCCGATCCCTTACACCATCGTCCACGCGACCCAGTTCTTCGAGTTCGCCAAGAGGATCGCAGAGACGCGACGGACGGCGACGTGGTCCGGCTCCCCCACGTGCTCTTCCAGCCGATGGCGGCGGACGACGTGGAGGCTGCCGTGTGCGAGATCAGTCAGAGAGCACCGGCGGACCGGGTGATCGAGATCGCCGGCCCCGAAGAGTTCCGCTTCGACGAGTTCATCCAGCAGGCCCTCGAGGCCAAGGGGGACCGGCGCACGGTCGTCGCGGACTCGAAGGCGCGCTACTTCGGCGCCGAGCTGGAGGAGCGCAGCCTGCTGCCGGAGAACGCCGAGCACCTCGGCCAGATCAAGTTCAGCGACTGGCTGGCGAGCGAAGGCGGCTAGCGCCGCTTCTTCTTTTGAGACTCGGCGCGCTGCTTGGCGGTGGCCGTGTGCTTCGGCTTGACCTTGGGCTTGGAGGCGGGCTTGGCGGGGCTCGAGCCCTTCCTCTTCGGCGCCGTCTTGGGCTTGGCGCTCGTCTTCCTCGCAGCCGGCCTGGCCTTTGCGGGGGCGTCGGCTCGCGAGGAGCGGCGCCTCGGCGACTTGGTCACCTTCGCCTGGCCGTTGCCGGAGGCCTCGGCGGCGGCGGCCTCCTCGGCCACGTCCGCAGCGGTCGGCGCCTCGTCCTCGAGCGTCGGCTCCTTGCCGGCCGCGCCGTTGCCGTTGCCGTTCTCCGACTCGACCACCAGCGCCACCGCGCTCACCAGGTCGCCCTTCTTCAGGTTCATCACCCGCACGCCCTGGGTGGCGCGGCCCATCCGCGAGATGCCGTCGACGGCGTTCCGTTGCACCATCCCGCTCTGCGAGATGAAGATCAGCTCCTGCCCCTCACGGACGACGCGTGCGCCGGCGAGCCCGCCCTTCTTGGCGGTGAGCCTCGCGGTCAGCATGCCCTTCGCCCCACGGCCCTTCACCGGATATTCCACCAGCGCCGTGCGCTTTCCGTAGCCGTTCTCGGTGACGACGAGGAGGTCGCCCTTCGTGTCGGTGTGGTCGACGACGTCGAGCGAGAGGACGCGATTGCCCTTGTCGGAGACGTTCATCCCCCTGACGCCGGCGGTCCCACGGCCCATCGACCGCACCTGCTTCTCTGAGAAGCGGGCCGCTCGCCCGGACTTCGAGACGAGGATGATGTCGTCCTTGCCCGAGGTCATCCGGACCCGGACGAGCTCGTCGCCCTTCTTGATGTTGATCGCGATGATCCCGTCGGCTCGGATCGGCGTGTCGTAGTCCTTGAACGGGGTCTTCTTGACCATCCCCTGGGCGGTGCCGAAGACGAGGAACTCGTTCTCCGAGAAGTCCCGCGTCGGGATCACGGCCATGACCTTCTCGCCGTCCTTCAGCGGCAGGACGTTGACCAGTGCCCTGCCCTTGGCGGCGCGAGAGCCCTCCGGCAGCTCGTAGACCTTGAGGCGGTAGACCTTCCCCTGGTTCGTGAAGAAGAGGAGGTAGTCGTGCGTCGAGCAGACGTGCAGGTGCTCGATGTAGTCGCCCTCCTTCATGTTCATCCCCTGCACGCCCCGGCCGCCGCGGCGCTGCTGGCGGTAGGTCGTAAGCGGCGTCCGCTTCGCGTAGCCGGAGGCCGTGATCGAGACGACCATCTGCTCGTCGGCGATGACGTCCTCGATGTCGAGGTCGCCCTCCGCGGCGGTGATCTCGGTTCGCCGCTCGTCCCCGTACTTCTCCGCGATCTCGCTGAGCTCCGACTTGACGAGGCCGAGGACCTTCTGCTCGTCCGCGAGGATCGCGCGGAGCTCCTTGATCAGCTTGGTGAGCTCCTTGTGCTCCTCCTTGATCCTGTCGGCCTCGAGCGCGGTCAGGCGCTGCAGGCGCATGTCGAGGATCGCCTGGGCCTGAGCGCGGCTGAGCTCGAACTTGTCGATCAGGCCGTCGCGCGCCGTGTCGGGGTCCTTCGAGGCTCGGATCAGCTTGATCACGGCGTCGAGGTTGCCCAGCGCCACCAGCAGTCCCTCGAGGATGTGGGCGCGGGCCTCGGCCCGGGCGAGCCGGTACTGCGTCCGCCTGGTGATGACCTCCTGCTGGTGGCCGACGTACTCGGCGACGAGCTCACGCAGGCTGAGCGTGCGCGGGACGCCGTCGACCAGGGCGACCATGTTGATCCCGAAGGCCTGCTGCATCGCGGTGCGCTTGTAGAGCTGGTTGAGCACCACCTGGGCGGGGTCGCCTCCGCGCTTCAGCTCGATCACCAGGCGCATCCCGTTGCGGTCGGACTCGTCGCGGAGGTCCGAGATACCGGTGATCTTCTTGTCCCGGACGAGGTCGGCGATCTTGGTGATCAGCCCGCCCTCGCCGCCCTTCTTGACCATGAAGGGAAGCTCGGTGACGATGATCGCGTCCCTGCCGCCCTTCAGCGGCTCCACATGAGCCTTGGCGCGAATCTTGATCGAGCCCCGCCCTGAGGCATAGGCGTCGCGGATGCCCTGCGTCCCCATGATCGTGCCGCCGCCGGGGAAGTCCGGGCCCTTGACGTGCTTCATCAGGCCCTTCATGTCGATCTCGGGATCCTCGATGTAGGCCGTGACCGCCCCGATCACCTCGTTCAGGTTGTGGGGCGGGATGTTGGTCGCCATCCCGACCGCGATCCCGGTGGCGCCGTTGACCAGCAGGTTCGGGAATCGCGCCGGCAGGAGGACCGGCTCCCGGGTGGACTCGTCGTAGTTCGGGCCGAAGTCGACGGTGTCCGCGTCGATGTCGCGGAGCATCTCGGTCGCCAGCGTCCCGAGGCGCGCCTCGGTGTACCGCATGGCGGCCGCGGGATCGTCGTCGATCGAGCCGAAGTTGCCCTGGCCGTCGACCAGCGGGTAGCGCAGGGCGAAGTCCTGCGCCATTCGCACGAGCGTCTCGTAGATCGCGGAGTCACCGTGGGGGTGGTACTTGCCCATCACCTCGCCGACGATGAAGGCGCACTTGCGGTACGCCCGGTTGGGCTGCAGTCCGAGGTCGTGCATCGCGTAGAGCACCCGGCGATGGACGGGCTTCAGTCCGTCTCGCACGTCGGGCAGCGCACGCCCGACGATCACGCTCATCGCGTAATCGAGATACGAGGAGCGCATCTCCTTCTCGAGCTCGCGCTCCTCGATGCGCCCGTGCAGGGTCTCGTCCAGTGTCTGCTCTTGATCAGCCATCGGTCACCTCCCCCCTACACGTCCAGGAACCGCACGTCGCGTGCGTGTCGCTCGATGAACTCCTTGCGCGGCTCGACCTTGTCGCCCATCAGGTCCGAGAAGGTCTGCTCGAGGCCGGTCGCGGCCGCCTCGTCGATCGAGACGCGCTGCAGCGTCCGGCTCTCCGGGTCCATGGTCGTTTCGCGGAGCTGCTCCGCGTTCATCTCGCCCAGGCCCTTGAAGCGCGAGAGGGTGATGCCGTGGCGCGCCAGGTCGAGGATCTCGCGGCGTAGCTCCGAGAAGCTCTCGGCCTCGGCCTCACGGTCGCCCAGCTTCACGGTGAAGGGCGGCGTGCCCATCACCCCGACGACCTTGCCGTAGGTGTCCACCAGCTCCTTGTAGGCCTGAGACTCGAACAGCTCCTTGGGCAGTTTGTGCTCACGCGCCAGGCCGCTGCGGCGGTGGATCCCCTTGACCACCAGACCGCTCGGCTTCTGCTCGAGCAGCTCCGTCTCGTAGGGAGCATCCTTCGCGTCCTTGGCCTTGAAGAGCTTCGTCGCCGCCGCGAGCGTCTTCACCTCGGACTGGAGCAGCTGGGCGTCGGAGATGAAGTCGATCGTCTCGTGGCCGAACTCCGCCCGCAGGGTCGAGGACCACCCCTCGACGGCCTTGAAGTGGCGGTTGAAGTCCTGCCAGCGCCGCGGGCTCAACTTCCTGGCGTTCCCGGTACCGGCGTCGTGGACCTCGAATTCCTCGAGCTTGTCCTCGAGCAGCAGGTCCTCCAGCTCGGACTCGCGCTCCACGTAGATCTCCCTGCTGCCGTTCTTCACCTTGTAGAGAGGCGGCTTCGCGATGTAGACGTAGCCCTGCTCGATCAGCTCCGGCATCTGCCGGTAGAGGAAGGTGAGCACCAGCGTGCGGATGTGGGCGCCGTCGACGTCCGCATCGGTCATCAGCACGACCTTGTGGTAGCGGAGGTCCTCGACCTTGAACTCGTCGTGCACACCGGTGCCGATGGCGGTGATCAGGGCCTGGATCTCGGTGTTGGAGAGGACCTTGTCGATCCGGCTCTTCTCGACGTTGATGATCTTCCCGCGCAGCGGCAGGACGGCCTGGGTGTTCCGGTCGCGACCCTGCTTGGTGGAGCCGCCGGCCGAGTCGCCCTCGACGATGAAGAGCTCGGCGAGCGCCGGGTCCTTGACGGAGCAGTCGGCGAGCTTGCCGGGGAGCATCGAATTCTCCAGCGCCGACTTCCGCCGGGTCAGGTCACGGGCCTTCCGCGCGGCCTCGCGGGCCCGGGCGGCGTCGACGGCCTTGCTCAGGATCCGCCGCGCGTCCGCCGGGTGCTCTTCGAGGAAGTCACCCAGCTGGCGATTGACGATCTCCTTCACCAGGCCCTCGATCGGCGGGTTGCCGAGCTTGGTCTTCGTCTGGCCCTCGAACTGCGGATCGGCCAGCTTCACCGAGACGACCGCGGTGAGCCCCTCGCGGACGTCCTCGCCTGAGAGGTTGTCGTCCTTGTCCTTGAGGAGGTTGCGGTTGCGGGCGATCGCGTTCAGGGTGCGGGTCAGCGCCGAGCGGAAGCCGGAGAGATG
>DASTAI010000362.1:0-2127 GCA_035712865.1 Solirubrobacterales bacterium | reverse complement strand
GTCCAGCGCTACCTGGTCAAGGAAGTCCAGAAGGTCTACAAGAGCCAGGGCGTCACGATCAACGACAAGCACATCGAGATCATCGTTCGGCAGATGCTCCGCAAGGTCCGCATCGACCAGCCGGGCGACGTCGACCTTCTGCCGACCGAGCTCGTCGACCGGCTCGAGTTCGAGGAGCACAACAACCGCGTCCTCGCCGAGGGCGGCGAGCCGGCAACGGCCCAGACCGTCCTGCTCGGCGTGACCAAGGCGTCCCTCAACACCTCGTCGTTCCTCGCGGCGGCGTCCTTCCAGGAGACGACCCGGGTGCTCACCGAGGCGGCCATCAACGGCGCCAAGGACCACCTGATCGGGCTCAAGGAGAACGTCATCATCGGCAAGCTCATCCCGGCCGGGACGGGTGCGCCGGCGAACGTCGCGGCCCGCAAGGAGCGGGAGCGCCGGGCGGCCCTCGAAGCCCTCGCCGGCGAGGCGCTCGAGGACCTCGGGTCGGAGTTCAACCCGTTCCTCGAGGACGGATCCGAGCGTGCACCCGACGACGAGGCAGCCGGCCTGGCGCTGGCGGCCACGATCGCCGGGGGTGGCGACGAGGACGGCGACGGGGCCAACCCGTTCGCATCGGACGGTCACGCCGAGACGGACGACGGCGAGGACCGCAACCCGTTCCTGGAGGACGCGGCGGCGCTCGTCGAGACCGCCGACGAATCCTGACAAGCGGGTCCGTGGACGCCATCCAGGCGCACCCGGACCGATCCCTCGGACGAGCACCGGACGAGCGGCGGTGACCCCGCCGCTCGTTTGACACTCAAATCCGGCCGCTGATACACTCCGCCTTCGTGGCCTCGGGAGGGGTCCGCCTTCGGCGCGTTCGCCGGGGACCCGTCAATCGACCCACAAACCCACCGGTCCGTACCTCGCCGGGAGACCGGCCAGGGCCCCAGACCGACCGGTCGGCGAACCACCTGACCAACGACATCTGAAAGGAGCAGCGTCTTCGTGCCGACGATCAGCCAGCTCGTGCGACACGGCCGCAAGCGCAAGATCTCCAAGATCAAGGCGCCGGCCATGCGCAAGAACTGGAACAGCCTGCGGCAGCGCCAGGTCTCGATCCCGGGCGCCCCCCAGAAGCGGGGCGTGTGCCTGCAGGTCCGGACCATGACGCCGAAGAAGCCGAACTCCGCCCTGCGCAAGATCGCGCGCGTGCGCCTGACCAACCAGATGGAGGTCACGGCCTACATCCCGGGCATCGGGCACAACCTGCAGGAGCACTCAGTGGTGCTCGTCCGCGGCGGCCGGGTCAAGGACCTGCCGTCGGTGAAGTACCACATCATCCGCGGCACGCTCGACGCGGCCGGGGTCCGCGATCGCAAGCAGGGTCGCAGCAAGTACGGCGCGAAGGCCGTGAAGGCGGGAGCCCGCTAGATGCCGCGCCGAACCAGCGTCCCGCGCAAGACCAAGTACGAGACCGTCCCGGCCAACCGGATGACGGCGCGCTTCTCGGCCAAGCTGATGAAGGGCGGCAAGCAGAATCTCGCCGAGCGGATCCTCCGCCAGGCGCTCGCCCGGGCCGAGGCCCAGGCGTCGCGGCCCGGTCTCGAGATCCTCGAGGCGGCGATGCGCAATGCCACGCCGATCATCGAGGTCAAGCCGCGCCGCGTCGGTGGCGCGACGTACCAGGTCCCGGTCGAGATCCGGGGCGATCGCCGTATGTCGCTCGGCGTCCGCTGGCTCGTCCAGGCGGCGCGCAAGCGCAGCGGCAAGAGCATGAGCGAGAAGCTCGCGGCCGAGCTCGTCGATGCCATGAACGGCCTCGGCGCGGCGGTCAAGCGACGCGAAGACACGCACAAGATGGCCGAGGCCAACCGGGCCTTCAGCCATTTCAAGTGGTAAGGGAATAGGCAACACCGTGGCACGACAGGTTCCGCTCGCACGCACGCGGAACATCGGAATCATCGCGCATATCGACGCCGGCAAGACGACCGTGACCGAGCGGATCCTCTTCTACACGAAGAAGATCTACAAGATCGGCGAGGTCCATGAAGGCGCGGCCACCATGGACTGGATGCCCCAGGAGCAGGAGCGGGGCATCACGATCACGGCTGCCGCGACGACGGCGTTCTGGGGCGA
>DASTAI010000361.1:0-6435 GCA_035712865.1 Solirubrobacterales bacterium | reverse complement strand
TCGGAAGGGGAGGTCTCCACGGGAAAAACGCCTGCAAGCTAGGCGGGCGGCGGACTCGCGAGAAGGATACGGTCTTCCTCGGGGAGCAAACGGTGGGCGACTTGCCGGTAGTGGGCGCGGAAGAGCCGTGCCGTGCGGTCGAAGGAGAGGAGCTCGGAGCGCTCCTTGCCCCGGGCCCTGAGGTCGGCACGCAGGTCCTCGTCGGTCCAGAGCCGAAGCAGCTGGCGGGCCATCCCCGCGACGTCGTCCGGGTCGAAGAGCAGGCCGGCGTCGCCGACCACGTCGGGTAGCCCGGTGGCCGTGGATGAGGCGACCGGGAGCCCGGCGTCGAACGCCTCGCAGATCGGCAGGCCCCAGCCCTCGAACCTGCTCGGGAAGACCAGGGCCGTGCCGAGCTCGTAGAGCCCCCTGAGCTCGACGGAGCTGATGAATCCGGGAAAGGAGGTGCTCTGCCCCAGGCCCAGGCCGGAGGCGAGGCCGTGAATACGGCTGAAGTAGCCGGTCCGCCGGCCGGGGCAGACCAGCGGGATCGTCGTGCCGCTCTCATCCCTGATCCGGGCCAGCGCCCAGAGCAGACGCTCGTGGTTCTTGTGGGGCCAGGTCTGGGCCGGGTACAGCAGGAATGATTCGGGCAGCGAGAGCCGGGAGCGCAGCCGGTCGAGGTCGGCATCGGTCGGGGCCGGATACTCGTGTAGGACCGACCCCCCGGGCACCACCGTCACCTTCTCGGGTGGCAGGCCGTAGCTCTCGATGAAGTCCCGTCGCCCCCAGGAGGTCATCGCCACGACCAGCTCGGCGCGCTCGCAGTGCGTCCGGTAGATCGCCTCGCGCCTCGCTCTCTCCCAGCCGCTGAAGAGCTGGGGGAGATGCAGATGCTGCAGGTCGTGCGGCTGGTAGATGCTGGGGATGTCGGTGGTGAACGCATTCTGGATCGGGAAGTGGATGACCTCGGCACCGGCGCGCTCGGCCGTGCCGTCACTCCGGCGGACCGCGAAGCGCGTGCCGAAGCGGGGCAGGCGCTCGAGGACCCCGCGAGCGATCGCCCGCGTCCGCCGATCCGCGTAGCTGCGGCGCGAGTGGAGCACGCGGCAGGGACCGCTCAGGTACGGACGCAGCCAGTCTTCGTGCTCGGGGTGCGTGAGGAAGAGGTACTCCTCGTCGCCGTCATCGAGCCTCGAGAGCGCGGCGGCGAGGCCGATCACCACCTGCTCCACGCCGCCGAACTGGCCCTCGCCCAGGCGGGCGTCGATGCAGACTCGCAATGGGGTCATCTCACCGGCGGCGCGAGTCTAGTGGCGCCGCCACCGCCGTCGCCACCCTCTGGCCTAGGCCGAGCCGGGCAGCCTGACAAGCAACGCCTGGCCGCTGGGCAGGGCGATGGGGCTCTCCGGCACGTCTCGGCTGAACTCGTCGATCACGTCCCGCTGCTCGTAGCCGTCGGCGTTCCACCCGTAGTCGTCGAAGACGATCGCGCCGCCCGGAGCCAGACGGCGATAGACGTACTCCAGCGCCAGGCGGGTCGGGGCGCTCGCGTTCAGGTCCAGGTGCGCCAGGGCGAGGTCCTCGATCCCGGCCTTCGGGATGGTCTCGGACACGTCGCCCACGTGGAAGACGATCTCGTCGCGCCAGCGCTCGAGGCGTTCCTCGACCAGCGCGACGGAGGTGTCGTCGAGGCGCCCGGCGTATCCCTCCTCCCGCTCACGCTCGGTGAGCCCGCTCTCCGGGATGCCGGCGAAGGTGTCGAAGAGGTGGTAGCGGCGCCCGGCGGGGATCCCGGCGGTCTCGAGGATCATCCGCGCGCACCCGGCCCGATAGACGCCGAACTCGGCGAAGTCGCCCGGCACACCCCTGACCTGCCTCGCGACGCTGGTCAGGATCCACATCCGCCAGCGGATGTCGAGGCCCGGCTGCTCCGGGTACCAATCCCGCGCCATCTCGTCATAGGCCCGGGCCCATTCGCGGTCGGCGAGGAAGGGCGAGAAGTAGACGGTCGCCAGCCCGTCGGCCTCGTAGACGTAGCCCGGGCCGGGACCCGGTGGCTCCTCCCTGGGAATCAGCCGCAGCGCCCGGAGGACGTTGCGGAGCACGAGGGCCGGGTAGCGCAGCGGCCGCGCCAGCTGGGAGATCGGGGTGCCGGGACGAACCGTCCAGTCCATGCCCCGAAGGACGGTAGACGCTCGTCCGCGAGAGCGGTGCCGGTCGTCTCGGCTTAGACTCGCGCGCCGTGTCACGTCCTCTGCTCTCGGTCCTGTTGCCGCTGCAGGACGAGCGTGAAACGGCGCTCGCCAGCTTTCAAGCGTGGAGCGATCAGTCTGCCGATCGCTCGGCCTACGAGATCATCGTGCTCGCTCCGGGACAGGACCCGGAGATGGAGGACGAGGTCCGTCCGTTGCTTCGCGACGAGGACAGCTGGATCGCGCGCCCCGGCCGCGACGAGTACGAGCTCTTCGACATCGGGGCCGACGCGGCGCAGGGCGAGTACCTGTTCCTCACCGAAGCGCACTGCGTGCCGGACCGCGACTGCATCGCCGTGATGCTGGCGGAGCTGGAGCGGACCGGCGCCGACGGCGTCCGGGGAGAGAGCGTTCCCGACGTGCGCGGGCCGCTCGGCAGGCTGGAGCTCGAGATGTTCGACGAGGCCCAGAAGCAGGAGGAGGACCCCGAGCACTGGAGGAAGGTCCTGATCCACAGCCTCGCCCTGCGCCGGGCGATCTTCCTCGAGGCCGGCGGCACGCCTTCGCGGTATGGCGACTTCTGCACCTGGGTTCTGGCGATCTCACTCCATCGGAGCGGGATGCGGATGGCCTACAGCCCGAAGCCTCGCGTCAGCCACACCTACGACGGGGACCTCGAGCACGTCGCTCCCTTCATTCGCAGCTTCCGAAGAGGCGAGGTCCTCTACCGCACCGAGCGGCCCCCCCAGGAGCAGAACGGGTACCTCGAGTGGGTTCCCGAATGGGAGCGGCGCCTCGAGTTCACGCGGTCGGGAGGCTGGCGGGCGCTGCGCGCGGGCATGACCCTGCGGCACCGCGGGGCTCTCGCCGGGCTGCATCGGCATCTCGGGGCGGCGCTGCTGGGGCCGCGGGCGGCGATGGCGGAGTCTCGCCTGCGGGCGGCGGCGGCCGCCCGCAGGACCCGGGGGGGCTCGGATCCGGAGGTCATGCGCGCGCCGTTCCGGGAGTTCTGGTCGGAGACGAGCCGCCTCGGCGTCCTCGAGGGCCTGCTGGAGACGAACCCCGCGCCCCCTCCGGCGGAGTCGAATCCTGCCCTGACCGAGTCCTGGGCCGGACGCGCTCTCGGGCTCCACGACGTCGAGAGGCTCGACGGCGAGGCCTTCCGCTGGACGGCACCCCTGGCGCTGCTGCACGTCTCGGTCCCCGGACCGGGCAGGCGGCGGGCACGGCTGGAGCTGCTGCCGTTCCAGCGACCGCACAACGTGCAGGCGAACCCGCGAGTGGCCGTCGACGAGCGGAGGGTCCCGATCCACGTGTCGGGCGATGCGATCGAGTTCGACATCGATCCTGGCGAGCACTGGATCGCGATCGCGGCCAGGGCGCTCCGTCCGCGGCGGTTCGGGGTCGAGGACCCACGGGCGCTCGGCCTGCCTCTCCGCTCGCTGGAGTTTGTGGCCCCTGGGTCGCAGAACGGCCGGTAGCCTTCGCCGCGAATGGCCTCCACGACCCCAGATCCAGGGTTCTGGTCCGGCAAGCGGGTGATCGTCACCGGCGGCGCCGGCTTCCTCGGCAAGCCCACGACCTCGCTGCTGCGAGATCTGGGGGCGGAGGTGAGCGTGGTCCGCTCGGCGGACCACGACCTGCGCGAGCGTGACGCGACACGGAAGGCGCTCGAAGGCGGCGAGGTGGTCCTTCACCTGGCCGCGAACGTCGGCGGCATCGGCTACAACCGTCGCAACCCGGCGCCGCTGGCCCGCGACAACCTCGAGATGAGCCTCAACGTGTTCGAGGCGGCCAGGGAGCTCGAGACTCCCAAGCTCGTCGCGGCCGGCTCGGTCTGCGCCTACCCGAAGTTCACGCCCGTGCCGTTCTCCGAGGACGAGATCTGGAACGGCTATCCCGAGGAGTCGAACGCCCCCTACGGGCTGGCGAAGAAGATGAACTTCGTCTTCTCGGATGCCTACCGACGCCAGTACGGCCTCGACTCCTGCGTGCCGGTGATGGCCAACCTCTATGGGCCGGGCGACAACTTCGACCTCGAGGACTCTCACGTGATCGCGGCGATGGTCCACAAATACGCTCTCGCGACCGAGCGTGGCGAGCCGGAGGTGGTCCTCTGGGGCACCGGGAAGCCGACCCGCGAGTTCCTCTACGTCGACGATGCGGCGCGGGCGCTGCTCCTCTGCGCCGAGAGGCTCGACGTCTCCGATCCGGTCAACATCGGCACCGGAACCGAGACGCGAATTCGCGACCTGGCGGAGACGATCACCGAGCTCACCGGCTATGAGGGCAAGACGGTCTGGGACAGCTCCAGGCCGGACGGGCAGCCCAAGCGCTACCTCGACACGACTCGCGCAAAGGAGCTGATCGGCTTCGAGGCCGAGATGCCGCTGGATGAGGGGCTGCGACGGACGATCGATTCGTTCCGCTCCGTGGACATGCCGGCGGTCGCCTCATCCGCGTAGCGGTCGGGCGGCTGGCAGCGCTGGCCGCGACGCCCTGGTTCGCCTACGGCTCGATCCTCGCCATCCAGGCGAAGGTCCTCTGGGGGATCTGGGCCTATCGGGACCTGACGCCGGGGGACGGCTCCTACTACTTCTCGATGGCGAGCCGCTGGGCCGACGACCTCCAGGTCAATCCCGCCTACTACCCGCTCTACGCCGTTGCCTACGGCTCCCTGAAGTGGGTCGTCTCGGACCCGTTCTCGGTGACGATCGTGCACCGCGTCCTGATCGTGATCGGGACGACGTTGCTGTTGCTGGCGGTGCTTCGCCGTCTGCTCACGCCCGGTATCGCCTGGGCACTCGCCGTCTGGTGGGCGACCCTGCCGGTGACCTACGACACGATCTTCGAGATCCACCTGCTCGGGGCGCTGGTGGGGCTGGCGATCGCGCTCGTGGCGCTCCGTTGGTCCGGGCTGGCGGCGCGGGCGACGGTCTTCGGGCTCCTGCTGGCGGCGGCGCTGCTGATCCGCAACGAGTACATCGTCGGGGCATTCGTCTTCGGGCTCATCTGGCTTGGCTACGAGCTTTGGCGCCTCCGGAGGGGGACGGCGCCGTCGTGGCGAGCGCTCGCCGCGGCGGGCTCGATCCCGCTGCTGTCCTTCGCGCTTCTGATCGTGCTGGTCAGCTGGCGGGACGTGGACCGCGACACGTCGGTCTACTCGCAGCTCACGGCGAAGAACGAGCTGGCCTTCTGCCAGGGCTATGCGCTCGGGCTCGACCACAGCGGCGACGTCCTGGCGGCGAATCCCCTCGCCCAGTGCACGGTCTACACCCGCAAGGACTTCGGGGAGGAGATGCCCTCGCTGTTTCAGGCGGTCGCCGACAACCCGGGAGCGGTGACCGGGCACTTCGGCCGCAACGCCCGCCTTTTCCCGGCGGGTCTCGAGGTTGGCCTGTTCAACGCCAAGTTCGGCTCCGTTGGCCCTGCGTCGAACCCGGACTACATCGACATCAACCAGGGCTCGTGGCTGGTTCTCGCCGGGTCGATCGCGGTCGTGCTGACGATCGTCGCCGGGGCGGTTCTGATCTGGACGGAGAGGCGGCGGTGGTGGGCGGAGTGGATCCGCGACAGGGCCTGGGGCTGGGCCGTCCTGGCGGCGATGGGATCGGTCGGCGTCTACGCCGGTCTCATGACCCGGCCCCGGCCCTCCTACATCTTTCCGCTCACGATCCTGATCCTGGCGATGCTGGGAATGAGCCTCGTGGCGATCGCCGATCGCCTCGGCGTTTCGGGGCGGGTGCGCGCCGTGATCCCGCCGCTCGCGATCCTGGCGGTGATCGTGATCCCTAACCACTATCGCGCCGGATATTCGAACCCCCAGATCGGCCCCGGCCAGCCGCTGAGGACGGCGGTCGCGAGGCTGGAGCCCTACCGGAGCGAGCTGGAAGGCCGAGAGCACGGACTCCTGGCGGTCTACCCGGCGACGGACGCGTGCCTCTACGTGGGCGGGAGCGATCCCTGCACGACCGTCTCCTGGAACTACCCGATCGGGAGGACGCTCGGCCCGGAACTGGCGGGGAGGGAACAGCACTCGTTCTCGCCGACTCACGTCGACTTCATTTACGCGAACGAGTACGCGTTCAATGCGGACCCCGGCATCCGGGCCCAACTCGAGGCGCTGCAGCACCACGGCTGGCGCCGGCTCGCCCCGTCGTCACCGTCGGACTGGATGCTGCTCGAGCGGAACGACTAGCCGGCGGAGCGCTGTGAGGCTCCGGCCTGGGGCCCGCCGTTGGCCGTCAGATCGGGGCCGGGA
>DASTAI010000360.1:0-3577 GCA_035712865.1 Solirubrobacterales bacterium | reverse complement strand
CCGACAACGTGGTCGGCCTCGTCTACATCTCCGGCTTCGCCCCGGACGAGGGTGAGAACCTGACCGACCTCCAGTCCAAGTTCCCTGCGCCCGGGATCGTCCCCTACATCGTGCAGCACAAGCTCCCGGATGGCGGCGAGGAGTTCACGCTGGCGCTCGACGGCTTCCACGAGTCGTTCTGCGCGGACATCCCGGCCGATGACGCCGCGTTCTACGCGATTACGCAGCGTCCCCTCGCCGGGGTGGCGCTCACAGAGGCAGCTGGGACGCCGGCATGGCGCAACCGCCCGGTCTGGGCGGTGCTCCCGACCGCCGACCGGTGCATCGATCCCGGCGTCCACCACTTCAGCTACGAGCGAATGGACGCCGAGATCACCGAGATCGAAGGCGCCTCGCACTGCGTCTTCATCTCTCACCCCAAGGAGGTTGCGGAGGTGGTCATGACCGCCGTCCACGCCTCAGCCGCAACGCCGGCCTGACCTGCGAACCGGCGCAAGCCCGCTTGACACCCGCTGACACGCCCTGACCCGGTGAGCGTCCTCAGGCAGACGCGATACTGGGCGGGCGATGTCGGCGGATGACTCGGAGGTCGCCGGGCGAGGCGGGCCAGGAGGTGAGGCAGATCGCATAGATCTGGAGCGTGTGCGCCGCAACTACGAGGCTTTCGGGCAAAGGGACTGGGACCGCGCCCAGTCGCTGATGGATCCGGAGATCACGTGGCAGGATCCGCCCGGGCTGGCGGGCGGGGGTGTCCACCAGGGAAAGGAGGCGCTGCGGCGGGCCTGGCAGGAGAACTTCGAGGAGACCTGGGAGGAGTTCAGCCTCGAAGCGCAAGAGGTGATCCGCTCGGGCGACCTGATCTTCGTCCACGCGGTGCTGAGCGGGCGGTCCCGCCACGAGGCGCTTGAGATCTCGATGGACGTCTTCCAGGTCTGGACGTTCCGCGATGGGCTGGCCGTGAGGCAAGAGGCTTTCTTGGACCGGAACGCTGCCCTCGAAGCCGCGGGGCTTTAGTAGCGCCGACGCCCGGCGCTACCGCGAGGTTTCGTCGTACCCATGCCGGTAGGGCAGCGCCCGGATCAGGTTGATCGCCCCGACGATCAGCACGACCACGGCATAGCCGGTGCGGATGTCGTCGGTGGCGATGCCGACGATGCCGACGCCGATCAGCACGACGGCGAGCAGCGTCGCGATCAGCGGTGAGTTCAGTCGCCGGGCGAGGCGCGGCAGGATGACCATGCGGCTGCGCGGAGACTACGGCAGGAACTTTCGCAGGGAGGCGAGCAGCTCCTCGGGCGCCTCCTCCGCGATGAAGTGGCCGGAGGGCAGGGGTCCGCCGTCCACCGAGTCGGCCCATCTGCGCCACACTTCGAGCGAGTCCGAGAGGGACGATTCCTCGGAGCCCCAGTGGACGAGCAGCGGGCAGCCGAGGCGCCGCCCGGCCTCCCGATCCTGGGCGTCCAGCTGCCGGTCGAGGTGGAACGAGGCGCGGTAGTCGGCACACATCGCCGGGATCGTCTTCTCATTGAAGCCGGCCAGATAGACCTGGACGGACTCCTCTGGAATCGCAGCCGGCCAGGCCGGCCAGGAGCGGAGGATGTCCCGCAGGACGTACTCGGCGCTCGCCGCGATCACCCGCTCGGCGAACGGCGGCGGCTGCGCCAGGAAGTACCAGGGCCAGTAGCCGAGGCTCGCCGACCCCCCCATGCGCTCGAACTGGTCGACGGTCGGGACGATGTTGAGGACGGCGAGCCGGTCCACGCTCCCTGGGTGGTCGAGCGCCATTCGGTAGGCGACCCGCCCGCCGCGGTCGTGGCCGACCAGCGAGAACCGCTCGAAGCCGAGCGCCGCCATCAGCCCGACCAGCTCCGCGGCGCGCTCGCGATTCGAGTACCCCTCCCCCAGCTCGCCGCCGGGCTCCGAGCGGCTCTCGCCGTAGCCCTTGAGGTCACAGACGACTACGGTCCGGCCGGCCATGAGGCCTGGTGCAACCCGATGCCAGCAGTGGTGCGTCTCGGGAAAGCCGTGGAGGAGCAGCACCGCCGGTCCCTCTCCGGCGATTCCGGGCCGGTAGCTCGTCGGGCCGATCTCGATTCGCTTGTAGTCGAAGTCCTCGATCACAATTCGGGTATGCGCAGCCCCCGGAGAGGCTCGATCGCCTTGGCGGCCGCCGTAGTTGGGATCGCCTCGGTTGGCCTGATCGCCAGGTCGAGCGACCCCGAGGCGAAGCCTAAGCCGCGGGCCCAAGTGCTCGTCTTCTCCAAAACTGCGGGATTCCGGCACGACTCGATCCCGGCCGGCATCGCGGCGATTCGCGGCCTCGGCAGGGCGAACGGCTTCTCCGTCTCCGCGACCGAGAACGCCACGGCGTTCACACCCAGGCGGTTGCGCGGCCTCGCCGCCGTCGTGTTTCTCAACACGACCGGCGACGTGCTGGGCCCGTCGCAGCAGAGGGCCTTCAAGCGCTACGTCCGCCGCGGCGGCGGCTGGGTCGGCATCCACTCCGCGGCGGACACCGAGTACGACTGGCCCTTCTACGGTCGCCTGCTCGGCGCCTACTTCAAGCAGCACCCGGCTATCCAGCAGGCAACGATCGACGTCGGCGACCGCTCCCACCCATCGACCCGGCACCTCCCCGCCCAGTGGACGCGCACGGACGAGTGGTACGACTTCCGCTCGAACCCACGGGGCGCGGTCCACGTTCTCGCCACGCTCGACGAGTCCACGTACTCGGGCGGCACGATGGGCGCCGACCATCCGATCGCCTGGTGCCATCGCTTCAAGGGCGGGCGGGCGTTCTACACGGCCGGCGGCCACACGATCGGGTCCTACGCGGAGCCGGAGTTCCGCCGCCATCTGCTCGGCGGCATCCTCTGGGCCGCGGGGCTCGCACAGGGCGGCTGCAGGGTCTAGCCCGGCCGCCCTCGGGCGGCTAGGGCTTGCAGAGCCTCTGGCGGATCCAGCCCGAGGCCTCGTTCAGCTCCAGGCGGCCTGCGAGCAACGACTGGGCGAAGTCGATCCCCTGGTCGGCGAGCCTCCCGTCGGGGGAATCGGCCGGATCGTTCCGCAGGTTCTCCGAGAGCCAGCGCGTGACGGTGGAGCCACCGAACATGCTCGCCCTCGCCACGCCGACGAAGTGACGCACCTGTCCGCGCGTGCCATCGTCGAACGGCGGCTTGAAGCCGCGCCCGACGATGATGTTGCGCCCGTCGCGGGCCAGATCGAGCAGCGCGAACCGGTTCCCGCGGATGCCCGCGCCCTGCTTGCCGAGGTCGATCAGGAACTGCTCGGCAGTTCGATCCTGCGCCGCGAGGTTCGCCGCCAGGCCGGCCAGGCGATGGCAGGCGCTCCCCGTCAGCGGTTCGCTCGGGGAAGCCTTGGCGCCGGCCGAAGAGTCCGAGTCATCAGAGAGGGGGTCGAATACGGCATACGCGCCCGCGCCCACCGCCAGCACGACAGCGAATGCGAGCAGGAGCTTCATGGCGGTGAGGAACCGGGGTATACACCGGTCTCGGCGATCTCGTGGATCGCGACGTCCGGCCTCTCGGAGACCACCTCGAGCAGTCCAGCGACGAAC
>DASTAI010000359.1:0-2842 GCA_035712865.1 Solirubrobacterales bacterium | reverse complement strand
GGGAGCCCCAACGAGCGGACCATGTCGGAGAGCCCCACCGGCTCCCTCCGGGCGGGGGGCCGGTTCCGCAGGTGTCGCAACCGGCGGTCCATCGCGGCTGTGTCGATCACCGGGTTCCGCAGCTCCGTCCCGAACCCGGAGAGGGCAGCCGCAAGGAAGTTGCGCTCGACGTCGGCCACATGGGCCACGATCGGCCGCCCCGTGAGCGCCTTCAGCAGGCCGTCGCCGATCTCATCGAGAGGCGGCGCCTCCTCGAGATCCACCTCTCGAAGCCCGTGGATTCGGATCGTGTCCCAGTCGGGCATCCGCCTCGGCCTGATGAGCTGGTAGCGCTCATCGTCGAAACGCACGGTCCCGCCGCTGACGGTGACGGCGGCGTAGGAGATGATCTCGTCGGAGGCGGGATCCAGCCCGGTCATCTCGAGGTCGACCACGCTGAAGGCCGCCTCACGCCACGGCGTGGGGTCCGGGGGGAAGCCCGCTTCCTGGTATGCGCGCAGCGCGCCGGAGTCGATCGTCGCCACCGCTACCGCCGCGAGGGCAGGCCGGCTGAGAGCGAGCGCTGCACGGCCGTCACCTCACGGAAGGCGTCACGGAGGTAGCGGCGGGTGAGCGGGTCCAGCTCCTCGGGGTTGAGGCTGTCGTCCGGATCGTCGCCCTGCTCGAGCTGGGCGACCTGGTGCTCCAGCCGCAGCGTGTCGAACAGCTCGTAGGCCTCCTCGAGCACCCGGGCCGTCTGTCCCTCGAAGATCCCCTCCTCCGCCGCGGCACGCAGTCGCGGCAGGGTGGCGTTGACGGAGATGTCTCCTTTCAGCGCTGCGTAGCGAGCCAGGTTGACGATCGGCAGCAGCCCGCCGTGCTTGATGTCGAAGGTGCCTCGGCGCTTTCCCGACCCTTCGACCACGATGTTCCGCATGAAGCCGGTGGGCGGCTTGGCGGTCAGCGCCAGCCTCAGCATCCATTCCTCGAGAACGTCTCGGTCCCCGGTCTCGAAGAGGAGGCGCCTGACGTCGAGCCGGCGATCGCCGTAGACGATGCGGCCGTCGAGCAGGATGGAGGTCGCGACCAGGACCTTGTTGTCGGTCGGCCGCTTGAGCCAGTTCTCGATGCTGCGGCGCCAGTCCTCGATCGAGCTGGCCGAGAACCCGGACGCCGTCACCCCGTGGGGGTCGAGGTTCCAGCCGAGCACCCTGATGCAGTCGGACACGCTCGTCGCGAGCGAGCCCATGTACTGCGTCGTCCTGCTCGACGCCAGCACCCGGCGTGCCCCGGACGCGAGCGGGTCGTTCTCAGGGGCGTCCCGCCAGGCCATCCCCGAGTCGACGTCGGACGAGGGCATCGGTTCCCGCCTGCCATGACTCCCCAGGGCCATCCAGCAGAAATCGGCCGGTGGTGGCCCCTCCGATTCGATCCCCAGCTCGATGATCCGGCGAACGAGGGCATCCGTGACCGCCGAGATCACCTCGCTGACCTGCTGGGGCGCCAGCTCCGCTTGCCACAGCGAGATCACGGTCGAACGGAGGTCAGCGGCTATCTCCTGCAACTCCCGCTTGCTGCGGGCTCGGGCTATCGACCGCCTCATCACGAACGGGGACCGCGTCTCGGCGGCCACCAGGTCGACGGCGACGATCACGCCGAGGACCTCGTTGCGCGGTGAGAAGACGACGACGTGGCGAATGTCGTTGTCCAGCATCGCCAGCATCACGTCGGCTCCCGTCTCGTCGGCAGCGACCCCGACCAAGGGCGTGGTCATGATCGCCTTCACCGGGTCATCGCTCGTCCTCCGGCCCGCGACGACCTCGGAGCGAAAGTCTCGGTCGGTGACTATTCCGTACTCGCCCCCACCGAGGTCCACGAGTACCGAGCTGACCCCCTCGGCATCCATCCGCCGGGCGGCATCGCGCAGGCTCACGTCGGGGCTGACGATCACGGGAGCCCTGCTGACGAGGGCCGACGCGTCCTGCAGGCCGACCTCCGGGACCGGGGGCGCCGCGCCGTTCCCGGTCGATCGCCGGCCGCGAGCGAGGAGCGTACGCGCCAGGTACCGGGCGCTGGATGGACGCCCGAGCAGGGGGATCACGTCTTCGGCCGCCAGGGCGTAGGTCAGCGTGTCCTCACGAGCGCGGACCTCGTATCTCGTCGGCTCCCCGGAGAGCACCGACGGATGGCCGAACATCTCACCTTCGCCGAGCAGGTCAACGGGCTTTCCACGGTCGAGAAGCTCGACGGCCCCTCGCCGAACGACACGAACCCTCCCCTGTGGCTGCTCGCCCTGGGGCAGGATCCGTGCGCCGGCCGGGAAGAACTCGACCTCTGTGTGACTCGCGAGGCGTTCAAGCTCAGCTTCATCGAGCCCGCTGAACGGGTCCCGCCCCGCCAGGAACTCGGCGATGTCGTGCATCCGTCCTCTGCGGGCAGTCTAAGCCCGAGCCAGGCTCAGCCCGAGAGCGCGGCCGCGGCTTCCTCGACGCTCGGCTTGATCGGGAGAACCTGGTCGAGGCCCATCACCGAGAGGATGCGCAGGATCTGGTCGCTGGAGGCGGCCACGGCGAGGCTCTCGCTTCCCTCTGCGGGATTCTTCTCCTCGCGGGAGAGGAGCAGGGCGCGGATCGCGCTCGAGTCGATGAACTCGCACTCGGTCAGGTCCACCACGATTCCCTTTGCGTCGTTCTCCACCGCCGATCGCAGCTCGGCTCGAAGCTCCTCCTCGTGGGACATGTCGACTTCGCCGGCGACCCGGACGACGTAGGCGTCATCGGGACCTGGCCCCGAGCTGATCTCGAACTGAGGAATGTCTGCGCTTGGCGTTGCGGCCACATGGCCCCCTATTTACATCTATGAC
>DASTAI010000358.1:0-3273 GCA_035712865.1 Solirubrobacterales bacterium | reverse complement strand
GTCGAGGTAGATGATGTCGGGGCCGCACTTGGCGGCCATGCGAACGTCGTCGTAGACGCGAGCGGCGCCGAGCTTGAGCTGGATGGGGACCTCGTAGTTGGTCGCCTCGCGGGTCTCCTGGACCTTCAGCGAGAGGTCGTCTGGGCCGAGCCAGTCGGGGTGCCGTGCCGGCGAGCGCTGGTCGATGCCGGCGGGCAGGCTTCGCATCTCGGCGACCTGCTCCGTCACCTTCTGGCCCATCAGGTGACCGCCGACCCCGACCTTGCAGCCCTGTCCGATGAAGAACTCGATCCCGTCCGCCAGCATCAGGTGATGGGGGTTGAAGCCGTAGCGGCTCTGGATCACCTGGTAGTACCACTTGGTCGAGAGATCGCGCTCGGGCGGGATCATTCCGCCCTCCCCCGAACAGGTGGCGGAGCCCGCCATCGAGGCGCCCTTGGCGAGAGCCATCTTGGCCTCCAGCGAGAGGGCGCCGAAGCTCATTCCCGTGATGTACACGGGGATGTCGAGCTCGAGCGGCTTCTTGGCGAAGCGACTGCCGAGCACCGTCTTCGTGTCGCACTTCTCGCGGTAGCCCTCGATCACGAACCGCGTCAGGGTCCCGGGGAGGAAGATCAGGTCGTCCCAGCCGGGCAGCTTCTTGAACATCGAGAAGCCGCGCATCCGGTAGCGGCCCAGCTCCGCCTTCATGTGGATGTCGTTGATGACCTGAGGCGTGAAGATCGGGCTGCGCCCGATCACCTCGCGCGAGTCCGGTGAGTGCTCCTGATCGGCCATCCTGGCCCTCCTAGAGGACGAGCTTCCGCTCGCTGGGTTCGAGGTTGTCGTAGTTGTAGAGCTTCTTCCCCGAGACGAACTTGCGCAGCTTCGGCGGTTGGCCGAGCCCGTAGATCGAGAATTTCCGCTCGACCAGCTCGGTGTCGTCGTCGGTCCACTCGCTCTCGACGCAGTCGATCCCGAGTGAGCCGATCTCGCCGCCGATGTAGATCGTGCCGTCGTACATGGAGTCGCCCAGTCCGTGCCCGACGTTCCCGAGGATGATCTGGCGCCCGCGCTGCATCATGAAGCCGGTCATTGAGGCGGCATTGCCGAGCACGATGATGGTGCCGCCCTTCTGGTCGATCCCGGTGCGGGCGCCGACATCGCCCTTGACGACGAGATCGCCGCCCCGAAGGGCGGCGCCTGCCAGCGAGCCGGCGTTCTGCTCCACGACGACGACCCCGGACATCATGTTCTCGGCCACCGACCACCCCGTGCGACCCGTGATCTCGACCTCCGGGCCGTCGATCAGGCCGCACCCGAAGTAGCCGAGGCTCCCCTCGAAGCGGATCTGGCAGCGCGCCAGAATCGCGACGCCGAGGGAGTGGCGGGCGCTCGGGTCGCGGACCGTGACGTCCGTGATCCCCTCCTCGTAGACCAGCCAGCGAAGCTCCGCGTTGATCTTCCGGGTGGTCATGTCGCGCGCCTCGATCACCGCGCTGTCGCCGTCGATCTTCGCCTGCTTCGGAATGGAGTCGTCGAGCTCGACCAGACCGCGCTCGTCCATGCGGGGCTGTTCACTCACCTGCTCCACACTTGCACCTCGCCCTCGTATGGGTCGTGAGTCTCGATCTCGCGGTCCAGCACCTGGCGGATGGCGATCTCCTCGGAGGCGAGGGCCACGATGTTCTCGTCCTCGTACAAGACCAACGGCTTGGCGCCGAGCTCGTCCTTGGCGACGCCCAGCGAGTCCTCGGTGACGCAGATGTAGGTGAAGACGCCGTCGAGGTCCTCGAGGCTCTGGTGCATCGCCTCCTCGAGCGAACGGCCCCGGCTCATCTGCTCGGCCAGGTAGACGGCGATGATCTCCGAGTCGCAATCGGACTGGAAACGGTGCCCGGCGCGGGTGAGACGCCGCCGCCAGTCGTGGAAGTTCGTCAGCTGGCCGTTGTGCACCACCGCGACGTCGGGAAATGGATAGGCCCAATAGGGGTGGGCGTTGGCGATGTCCACGTCGGACTCGGTCGCCATCCGCGCGTGACCGATGGCGTGGGTGCCGGTGAACTCATCGAGCCCGTAGCCGGCCGAAACGGTGTCGGCGTCACCGAGGTCCTTGATGATCTCCAGGGACCGCCCCAGCGAGAGCACCTCGGTGTGGCGCACCCGCTCGACGACATCGGCGAGCTGCTTCAGGTCGCCCTCGAAGTCGAAGACGACGGTCATCGTCCGCGGCGCCTCCTTGATCTCGTGGATCCGGGCGCCGGCCGCGTGCATGCGGGTCTCGACCTCGCCCCTCTGGCGCTGCATCCGCCGCTCGAGGTCGGGGTCGTGCTCGGTCGACTCGCTGAGCTTGACGTGCATCACGTACGTCTCGCCGGCGCCGCGGTAGAGCGCGAAGCCAGTCGAGTCCGGGCCCCGGTGCTTCATCGCCTGGAGCATCCGGGTCATGTCGCGGCCGACCTGTTCCTGCCCCCCGCCGTTCCGGTAGATGATCCCCGCTATGCCGCACACGGTCGATCACCCATCCCGGGTCATGGCATGACGTCCAGGTACTGCGCGCGCTCCCAGTCGGTAACAGCGGCCAGGTAGCGCTCCCACTCGTCACGCTTGTAGTGCATGAAGACATCGTAGAGACGACCCGGCATCGCTCCCCGGACGACCTCGTCCGCCGCGAGCGCGTCGAGCGCCGCCCCCAGGTGGTCGGGCACCCGCTCGAACTTCTCTCCCTCCGCAAGGAGGTCGTAGGTGTTCCCCTGCTGGGGCGGACCGGGGTCGAGCTCGCGCTTCACACCGTCGAGGCCGGCGGTGAGCAGGGCCGCCTGAGTCAGATATGGGTTGCAGGAGGAGTCCACGCCGCGGAACTCGAAGCGGCCGCCACTGGCGACCCGGACGGTGCAGGTGCGGTTCTGCCAGCCGTAGTTCTTGTAGACCGGGGCCCAGAAGCCGAAGTCCCACATCCGCTTGTAGGAGTTGACCGTCGGCGAGCCGATACAGGTCAGCGCCCGGAAGTGATCGAGGATGCCGCCCATGAACCGCTGGCCGACCTCGGAGAGCTGAGCCGGCCCGTCGGGATCGTGGAAGACGTTGACCCCATCCCCATTCAAGAGGGTGAAGTGATGGTGATGTCCATTCGCGGACACCCCCGTGAACGGCTTCGGCATGAATGATGCGTGCAGGCTGTGCTTGCGCCCGACGGCGCTGCAGATCTGGCGGTACGTGCTGATGTTGTCCGCCGTCCGCACCGCGCGGTCGAAGCGGAAGTTGAGCTCCAGCTGTCCGGGCGCGTCCTCGTGG
>DASTAI010000357.1:0-10714 GCA_035712865.1 Solirubrobacterales bacterium | reverse complement strand
CGAGCGCGAGCTGGGCAAGTTGCTGCGTCGCGAAGCGACTCGGATCGCCTCTGGCGAGGGCGAGGCCCCGATTGCCATCAATACGGATGAGGTGGTCGATGCCCTCGGCCGCCAGCGGTTCTTCCAGGAGTCGGTGGAGCGCACGGCGGTGCCGGGCGTCTCGACCGGCCTGGCGGTGACCGGCACCGGCGGCGACGTCCTCTTCATCGAGGCGACCGCCACCGAGGGCGACAAGGGCCTCGTGCTGACCGGTCAGCTGGGCGACGTGATGAAGGAGTCGGCGCGGATCGCGCTGTCCTACGTCAGCGCCCACGCCGACGAGCTCGGCATCGAGGGGGATGCGTTCAAGCGCGAGTTCCACGTGCACGTCCCCGCGGGAGCGATCCCGAAGGACGGGCCGAGCGCGGGAACCGCGATGACGACCGCCCTGGCCTCGCTGCTCACGGGGCGCCCCGTCAAGCACACGGTCGGGATGACCGGAGAGGTCACCCTCCAGGGCCGCGTGCTGCCGATCGGCGGCCTGAAGCAGAAGGTCCTCGCGGCTCACGCCGCCGGGCTGACGGAGGTGATCCTGCCGGAGCGAAACCGGGGCGACCTGGATGACGTTCCCGAGGAGGTCCGTGAGCAGATGACCTTCCACCCGGTGATGAGCATCGATGAGGTCCTGGGCCTGGCGCTCGAGCCGGCCGGGCAGGGAGCCGATGTCGCCGCGGTGTCGTAGCTGCTCGCCGGTTCCCTCCGAGCTCCGCTCTGTGGCGAAGCTGCTGGAGCGCCGCTGGACGCTGGGCACGATCTATGCCTGCTCCAGCGGCGCTTCTCGTTTCAACGAGTTCCGCCAGTCGCTCCCCGGCATCTCGCCGACGACCCTTTCTGACCGCCTCGACCAGCTCGAGGACGCGGGGATCGTCGAGCGGCGGCTCGTACCGGGCCGCCCGCCGCACGCCGAGTACCGGCTGACCCCAAGTGGCAAGAGGGTGGCCTCAGCCGTGGCGTCGCTGCTCGGCGAGACCGCCTAGACCCGCGCGAGCCCCTCGAACAGCCGCTCGACATCCGCGTCGGTCGCGTGCAGGTGCGGCGAGATTCGCAATGAGCTGCCACGCAGGGCGACGAAGCAGTTGAGAGCGGCGAGGGCGGCGACCACGTCGTCACCCTCGCTGCCCGGGAGCCGGACTCCGAGCATGTGCGGACCCCGCTGCTCGTCGGAAACCGGATCCAGTCCCATTCCGCTCGCCCGGCGCCCGATCTCGGAGGTCACGAGAGCGAGGGATGCGGCGATGCGGGGAACCTCCCACTCGGCGATCTGCTCGAGCGCGGCGATCGCCATGGGAATGAGCTCGAACTTCGTGCGCCCTCCGACATCGAACCGCCGCGCCCCCGGTTGGTAGTCCTCGCGGTAGTCGACGAGCCGGGCGAAGTCCTCGGACCCCGCACGCAGGATCCAGTTCTGCTCGAGCGGCTCGCCCTCACGGTGCTCCTCCGCCACGTACAGGTAGCCGAGGCCGAATGGTCCGAGCAGCCACTTGTAGCCGACGGTGACGAGGAAGTCCGGCCGCAATTCGCCGACGTCGAGCGGCATCGCTCCCACGGACTGGCTGGCGTCGATCACCAGTCGCGCGTCCAGCTCTCGGGCACGAGCGGCGATCGGGCCCAGATCGACCAAGGACCCGTCCGTCCAGTGGACGTTGGGCACGCTCACGATCGCGACCCGTTCGTCGAGCGCGGCGAGGACCGCATCCGCCCAGCTCCGTCCCGGCTCGCGGCCCACGGTGAGGACCTCGGCGTCCTGCCGTGGGGCGGCGGCGCGCCAGGTGTAGATGCCCGACGGGTACTCATCCGCGAGAACGAGCACGCGTTGGCCCGCACTGAGCGGGAGGTTGCGAGCGGCGACCGCGAAGCCGTAGCTGGTCGCGGGGACCAGGGCGATCCCCTCCGCGCTCGTCCCGATCATCTCTGCGAACAGCGAGCGCAACCGCTCGACTTCGACGAACCAATCGGCCGCCGAGATCGTCCATGGCCGGCCCCGGCGCTCGAGCGCCGCCTCTCCCGCCGACCGGACCACGCGCAATTGGGGGGACAGATTCGCCGTGTTGAGGTAGGCGACGTCCTCAGGGACGTTGAAGGCCCTCCGTTGGGAGGCGATCGGCTCAGGTCGCGTCAAGGTCTCTGATTCTCATGAAAGAGGGGCGCCAAGCACAACTCGGCGCCCTCATGAAAGAGGGCGCCGAGTGGCGCCCTCGATCAAGCCGGTGATTCGGCGCCGTCAGGCGCTTGGAACCGTCTCGGTGTCTGGCGCGGGAGTTGTGGTCGAGGTGTACTCGAACTCCTCCTCCGCGCCGAACAGCTTGTCCAGCACCATGTTGCGCGCGTCCTCGCTCAAGATCAGGATCAGGGCCGCGCCGAGGATCGCCACGAGCAGGGCCTTTCCAAGGCCGAACCGGCGGCGGGTGCTCTTGCCGCGCAGCTGCTGTGAGGCGTCCCTCAACGACTCGGCCGCAACGCGCAGATCGCGCTGAACCTTCTTGTCGTCCATCAGGGCCTTCGCGGGCCCCTTCCCGTTCGACATCCGGGCGTAGGCGCCCTTGGCCGCCTCGAAGGCGACGCGGATGTTCTCGCGGAGCTCGGCATCCTCGATGAGCCGCCGCACGTACGGGTTGGACGCGACGGACCGAGCAGCATCTCCGGCCTTCGCGCTTCTGCTTTGTGCCCCCATGGGTCTCCTCAGATCGTTTTCCAGGGTGCAGGGGGGAGACTACCCGCTCCGCGCTCTTGCGGCCGTTCTGGCCCTGGACCGATGTCCGTCCGGCTCCAGCGCCGTGCTGAGCACGTCCCCGATGTCGTCGGCGTAGATGAACTCGAGTCCGTGGCGCTCCTCCTCCGAGATCTCCTCGACGTCCCCCTCGTTGCGGTCGGGAACGATCACCTCTTTGATCCCGGCCCTCTGCGCGGCCAGCGATTTCTCCTTGAGCCCACCGATCGGCAGCACCTGGCCGGACAGCGTGATCTCGCCGGTCATGGCGACGTCGTTCCGAACCGGGCGGCTCGAGATAAGGGAGGCGAGCGCGGTCGCCATCGCCACGCCGGCGGAGGGGCCGTCCTTCGGCACGGCGCCGGCGGGGACGTGGACGTGGATGTCGTGCTTGGCGAACCAGTCATCGGCCAGATCGGGGTTGATCTCGCTCGAGTGCGCTCGCACCCAGGAGAGCGCCGCCTGGGCGGACTCCCTCATCACGTCGCCGAGCTGACCGGTGATGGTCAGGTTGCCCGAGCCGGGAACCGAGGTCGCTTCGACGAAGAGGACCTCGCCACCCACCGGCGTCCAGGCAAGCCCGGTGGCGACGCCGGGGTCCTTCGTCCGGCGTCGAGTCTCCGAGAAGAAGCGGCGCTTGCCGAGCAGCTCGCGCGCCCGCTTGGCGGAGATCCGGGCCTTGCCCTTGACGCTGCCCTCGGCGACCTGACGGGCGACCTTGCGGCAGATCGTGCCGATCTGGCGCTCGAGGTTGCGGACGCCGGCCTCGCGCGTGTACTCCTCGATGATCGCCCTGAGCGCGGAGTCCGCGATCTCTATCTGTGAGGCCTTCAGCCCGTTGGCTCGAAGCTGGCGCGGCACCAGGTACCTCCGCGCGATATGCAGCTTCTCGTCGACCGTGTAGCCGGCGAGGTTGATCACCTCCATCCGGTCCTGGAGCGGCGGGGGAATCGTGTCGAGGATGTTCGCCGTCGCGATGAAGAGCACCTCGGAGAGGTCGAACGGCAGGTCGAGGTAGTGGTCGCGGAAGGTCGAGTTCTGCGCCGGGTCGAGCACCTCGAGCATCGCGCTGGGGGGGTCCCCGCGGAAGTCGGCGCCCATCTTGTCGATCTCGTCGATCATGAAGACGGGGTTTCTGGTGCCGGCGTCGCGGAGGGCCCGGATGATCGTGCCGGGGAGTGCGCCGATGTAGGTGCGACGGTGACCGCGGATCTCGGCCTCGTCGCGGACGCCGCCGACCGAGATGCGTTCGAACTCGCGGCCGAGTGCCCGGGAGATCGAGCGGCCGAGGCTCGTCTTCCCCACGCCGGGCGGCCCGACGAAGCAGAGGATCGGCCCCGGCGAGTCCGGGTTCAGCTTGCGGACGGCGAGGTACTCGAGGATCCGGTCCTTTACCTCCTCCAGGTCGTAGTGGTCCTCGTCCAGCACCTCTCGCGCATGGGCGATATCCAGGTTGTCCTCGGTCTCCTTCGACCAGGGCAGGTCGACGAGCCACTCCAGGTAGGTGCGGATGACTCCGTACTCGGCGGCGACGGGCGGCAGCTTCTCCAGCCGCGAGAGCTCGCGCTCGGCGGCCTTGTGCGCCTCCTCGGGGAGGCCGGCCGCCTCGATCCGCTCGCGCAGCTCGTTGATCTCCGCCTGCTGCTCGTCGCCCTCCCCCAGCTCCTCCTGGATCGCCTTCAGCTGCTGCCGGAGGAAATATTCGCGCTGGCCCTTGTCGATCTCCGACTCGACCTGCGACTGGATCTTGGAGCCGAGCTGCACCACCTCGAGCTCGCGGGTGAGGATCTCGGAGAGGCGGCGCAGGCGCCGGGTGACGTCGACCGTCTCGAGCAGCTCCTGCTTCTCCTCAGTGGAGATCCGCAGGGCACCGGCGATCAGGTGCGAGAGTGCGGAGGGCTCGTCGAGATTGGCGACGGCGAGCTGGAGCTCCTCGGGCAGGTAGGGGATCGCCTCGATGATCTGGGTGAACGTCGTCTGCACGTTGCGGGTGAGCGCCTCGAGCTCGGTGGAGGGCTCGAGCTCGTCGGGCATCGGCTCGATGCGCGCCACGAGATACGGCTCCTCCGTGACGTAGTCGGTGATCCGGATCCGCTCAGAGCCCTGGACGAGAATGCGCAGGGTTCCGTCCGGGACCTTCATCATCCGGGCGATCGACCCCGCGACACCGACCCGGTAGAGGTCGTCGGGACCGGGAGCGTCGAGCTCGGGGTCCTTCGAGCCGACCATCGCCAGCAGCCGGTTGCCGGAGAGGACGTCGTTGACCAGGTTGATCGACCGCTCCTGCCCTACGGCGAGCGGTGTCAGCGTGTCGGGGTAGGTGACCGTCTCCCGCAGCGGGAGGATCGGGAGGGCGTCCGGGAGCGGCTCCATCCGCCGAGCCGCCTCCTCGACGTCGGGGATCTCCACGACCTCGAGTTCGGGAGTCTCCACATCCGCCATGTCAGTCCGCCTTCCCCGTGGGGTCGTCCGCTATTCCGCGCGCTCGATCGGGACCTGACGGGCCGCCTGTGGCACGCGGGTCGGCAGCTCCACGCGGAGGATCCCGTCCTCGTAGGTCGCCTGTGCCCGCTCCGCATCGACGTCCATGGAGAGCTCGACCACGCGCCGGAACGGGCCGGAGGGCAGCTCGACCTGCTGGTAGGTCCGGCCCTCCGTGTCGGGCACCTGCCGCTCACCGCTGATGACGAGGGTCCGCCCGGTGACCTCGAGGTTCACGGCGCCGAGCTCGATCCCGGGCAGCTCCACCTTGACGATCGCCTTCTCCGGACCCCGATCGCCGCAGTAGTAGACGTCCACCCGGGGAACAAAGGCCGCGATCTGACGCCGCTGGCGCGACCCCGCCTGGTCCCAGAAGTCACCGAGAAGCTCGTCCATCTCTCGTCGCATTCGCGCGAAGTCCGCAAATGGGTCTCGCTGGCGGGTCATCGCTTCCAACACCATAGCCAGCGATGAATTCGAGGCCGGCGAGAGGTCTCGATCAATGGACGCGAACCAGAGGAGGCATTCGATGCTCTTGTCAGGCAAGACGGCGGTCATCTACGGCGGCGGCGGCTCGATCGGCGGGGCGTGCGCGAGCGCCTTCGCGCGGGAGGGGGCGAGCGTGTTCCTCTGCGGCCGCACGCAGGAGACGCTGGAGAACGTCGCCGAGGAGATCCGCTCCGCGGGGGGCACGGCCGAGACGGCGACGGTCGATGCCCTCGACGAGGCCGCGGTCGACCGGCATGCGAGAGAGGTCGTGGGCGAGACCGGTTCGCTCGACGTCTCGATGAACGTGATCACGCACCCGCACACCCACGGGACGCCGCTGGTCGACCTCGCGGTCGAGGACTACATGGCTCCGATCGAGGTCGCCGCGCGCACCACGTTCGTCACCTCAAAGGTGGCGGGGCGCCGGATGATCGAACAGGACTCGGGAGCGATCCTCTTCTTCGGCGGGCCCGGAGACCGGAGCGGACCGGACCGCGACTACCTCTTGGGCGCGACGCAGGCGGCGTTCGACCTGATCGAGAGCTTCCGGCGCCGGAGTTGATCGAGGCGTCGACCCTGCTGGGCCGGGCCGCGACCCTCGAGGACGTCGGGAACACGGCGGCATTCGCCGCCTCGGATCGGGCGCGGAGCATGACCGCGGCGACGATCAACGTCAGCGCCGGCGCTCTGATCGACTAGGGGTCAGCCCCGGATCAGACTTCGTAGGTCGCGCCCTCATGCGCGATCTCGACCGGGCCGCCGAAGCCCCTCTCCCCCTCCTCGCGCGCCCAGTCGTCGCCGAGCTCGTCGGAGATGTGAGTGATGACGACGCGCCTGACGCCCGCCTCGCGCGCGTGCGCGCCCGCCTCCTCCGGAGTCAGGTGCCCGCGGATTCCGGTCCGCTCCGGTCGGGGCAGGGTCCCTTCGATCAACAGCAGGTCGGCGTCGCGCGCCGCCTCGACGATCTCGTCTCCGGGGCGGGTGTCCGCGCTGTAGACCAGGTCCCCGCTGCCGTTGGACGAGATCCGCACGGCGAAGGTCTCGACGAAGTGCGGCACCGGGTGGAAGGTGGCGCGAATGTCGCCGATCTCCACCGTGTCGCCCGGGGCGTACTCCTCGATCCTGAACGCGCTCTCGATCAGGTCCTCATTGCCCCAGGACCCGACGACGCGTCGGAAGGTCTCGATGGCGTTGGGAGGAGCGACCATCCGCGGTCTCGCCGGATGCTCGGTTCCCTCCCAGGTGTGGACCGCAACAGGCTGCTGCTTCGGCGCGTAGATCAGGGCGTACGAATAGGGGACCAGGTCCAGGAAGTGATCGGCGTGGAGGTGGGAGATGATCACCCCGTCGAGCTCGGTGTAGTCGATCCGCTCGCGAAGCTTGCCGAACACGCCGTTGCCGCAGTCGAGCAGGACCTTCGTCTCGTTGCTCTCGATCAGATAGCCGCTGCACGCCCCACCGGCGTCTTGCCAGGAGGGCGACTTGCCCAGGACAGTGATTCTCAAGGCGCGGGTCCCATGAGCCCCGCGAGGACTGTACGTGGTTTGAGCGGCTCGCTACGCAGCCCGCACGGCGATCTGCGGCTGGACACCCTGGCGCCTGTCGCGCATGAGGAGCGCCGGCTGCCGCGGCGGCACCAAGCCATCGGGCGAATCGGGCCGGAAGGTGGGGCACGGCGAGTCGAGGCCGAGGGCGCACAGGCTGCGGCGCCTGAAGAAACAGTCCTCGCAGCTCACCGCAGCATTGCGCGCTCGACCACCGGCCAAGGGTCTCCCCATCCTCTCGTCGTCTCGTTCTCCCCGGGGCCCCTCGACCCCGATCTGTGTCGCCGGGCGGGGCTCCTCTCGTGCCCGCGGCGGAGGCTCACTATGGCACCTCCTCAGGCGTGCGTCAGGCACAACCTCGCAAATGCCGCTCTTCTTTTTTCACAGGTTGATCACGAGTTCCGCAAGCACCAGAAAACCGTCTGGCCGGGAGGCCCCGCGCTAAGATCCGCTCCGATGGCGCACGAGCGGACAGCCCAGCTCTCGGCCTCACCGCCGATGTTCGAGAGCCGCTTTCTCGACTTCTTCTCCCGCGTCCATCCGGCCATCCCGGCGCTGATCTTCGTGCCGGTCGTGGCCGGCGGTGTCTGGCTCGGGATCGACCGCGGCCTGGCGGTCGGGACCACTGCGTTGCTCTTCGTCGCCGGCCTGGCGATCTGGACCCTGACCGAGTACTGGCTGCACCGCCTGCTCTTCCACTGGGAGCCGAAGTTCCGTGGGGGCGACCGCCTCCACTTCATCATCCACGGCGTCCACCACGACCATCCGAACGACGCGATGCGGCTGGTCATGCCGCCCGCGGTCAGCGTGCCCCTGGCGGCCCTCTTCCTCGGGCTCTACGTCCTGGTGTTCGGCGTCCCGCACGCCTACCCGGCCTTCTCCGGCTTCATCGTCGGCTACCTGAGCTACGACTACATGCACTACCACCTGCACCACCACGTGCCGAGAACGAAATTCGGGAAACAGCTGCGCACCCACCACATGCGCCACCACTTCCAGGACCACCGCTACGGCTTCGGCGTCTCCTCACCGCTCTGGGACGCGATCATGGGCACGCTGCCCCGTTCGCGCAAGACCGAGCGTCCAGACGGCGAGCAGCCGGCCTCGGACTAGACCACCCTGCTCGGGGGCTCCCCGCCCTCCAGCACTGCGATCACGTTGTCCGCGACCGCGCGTGCCATGCCGTCGCGGGAGGGCACGGTGGCGGAGCCGATGTGGGGCAGCAGTACACAGCGGGGCGCCTCAAGAAGGCTCTGCGGAACGTTCGGCTCGCCGTCGTAGACGTCCAGGCCGGCGGCGCCGAGCGTGCCCGCCTCGAGCCCAGAGGCGACCGCATCCGCGTCGACGAGCGGGCCACGCGAGGTGTTGACCAGGACGCCGTCAGGCCCGATCGCCGCGACCTCGGCGGCGCCGATCAAGCCGCGGGTCTCGGGGTTGGCGGGCGCGTGCAGGCTCACCACGTCTGAGGCCTCGAGCAACTCGGCGAGGGGCAGGCGGCGCGCTCCCAGCTCGCTCTCGGCCTCCGGCTTGGCGGTCGGAGCGGCGTAGACGATCTCGGCGCCCAGGCCGCGGGCGAGGCGCGCGTAGCGGTGCCCGATCCTGCCAAGGCCGACCACGCCGACGGTCGCGCCGCCGATCTCGAGGCCGCGGTAGGCGGCGGGGTCCCAGCCACGCCAGCGCCCGGCGCGAAGATCGCGCTCGGCGTCGCCCATCCGGCGAGCCGCCGCGAGGGTGAGGGCGAGCGCCAGCTCGGCGGTGGCCTCGGTGAGAACGTCGGGGGTGTTGGTGACGATCACGCCGCGCTCGCGGCAGGCCTCGAGGTCGACGTTGTCGTAACCGACCGCGAAGTTCGCCACCACGCGCAGATCGTCGCCGCAGGCGTCGAGCAGCTCCGCATCGACTGGCACGCTCGAGTCGGGAACGAGACCGCTGGCTCCGGGGACGAGCTCGAGGATGAGCTCCCGGGTCGCATCCAGCCCTCCCTCCCTGACCTCGAACCGCTCGCTCAGCGGATCGAGCCCGGCCGGGAGCAGGAACCGGGCGATGACGACCAGGTGACCATGGTTACTCACTATCACTCAATCTAACCGTTACTGTCATGTAACTGTCATCCGCAGAGAGAGGACTTAAAGGAATGCCAAGGGTTTCGAACACCGTCGACCAAGCAAGGACGCTGCTCGAGCGCCGGCTGCGCGAGCTCGACGATGAACGCAAGCAGGTCGAGGCGGCCCTGGTGGGTCTGGGCCGCAGCTCCCGCCGCGGGCCGGGCAGGCCGCGCCGGTCATCGACCAGAACCACGCGCCGCCGCAGCGGCTCGACGCGCGCCGACCAGGCCGTCCGGATCATCAAGCAGAACCCCGGGATCACAGTCTCGGAGCTGGGCCGCAAGATGAAACTCAACCACCCGAACTATCTCTATCGGGTGTTGCCGGACCTCGAGAAGGAGGGACGGATCAAGCGGCGCGGTCGCGAGTACCACCCGGGCTGAGGGGCTCCTGCTCCGTTGGCACGGACGGGATCGTCGGCTGCTTCGCTAGATCAGGCCGAGGCCTTGAACCGCGTCGCGCTCGTCCCGGAGCTCGGCGACGGTTGCGTCGATCCGCTCGCGGGAGAAGTCATTGACCTCGAGACCCTCGACGAGCTCCCACTCACCACCCGAACAACGGCAGGGAGCCCCCGAGATCAGGCCCTCGTCGACGCCGTAGGAGCCGTCCGAAGGCACCCCCATTGAGACCCAGTCCTCGGCGGGCGTCCCGAGGACCCAGTCGTGGACGTGGTCGATCGCGGCATTGGCCGCCGAGGCCGCGCTCGAGGCTCCCCGCGCCTCGATGATCGCCGCGCCGCGCTTGCCGACCGTGGGGATGAACTCGTCCGCGATCCAGACGTCGTCGTCGACCTGGGGCCACGCCGGGCTCCCGTCCACGAGGCAGTTGACCAGGTCGGGGTATTGGGACGGCGAGTGGTTGCCCCAGACGGTCATCCGCGAGATGTCGGTCACCGGACGCTCCAGCTTGTCGGCGAGCTGAGCGATCGCGCGGTTGTGATCCAGGCGCATCATCGCCGTGAAGCGCTCGCTGGGGACGTCGGGGGCGTGCGACATCGCGATCAGGCAGTTGGTGTTGGCCGGGTTGCCGACGACGAGCACCTTGATGTCGTCCGCCGCCCCCTCGTTGAGCGCCTCCCCCTGCGGCTTGAAGATGCCGCCGTTGGCCTCGAGCAGGTCCGCCCGCTCCATCCCCTTCGATCGCGGCCGCGCACCGACGAGCAGCGCGACGTTGGTCCCGTCGAACGCCTCCTTCGGGTCGGCGGTGATGTCGATGCCCCGCAGCAGCGGGAAGGCGCAGTCCTGGAGCTCCATCGCGGTCCCCTCGGCGGGCGTGAGGGCGTCGGGGATCTCCAGCAGCCACAGGCTCACCTCGGTGTCGGAGCCGAGCATCTCGCCCGCTGCGATCCG
>DASTAI010000356.1:0-9781 GCA_035712865.1 Solirubrobacterales bacterium | reverse complement strand
TCCTCGGACGCGTGCCTCGAACAGCTGCCGGATCGCCGGGTCGCGCCGGAGCAGGTCGACGGCGAATTCGGCGTGACCAGGCAGGTAGCCGTTGCCGATGAGCATCGTCACATCGGCGGCCAGGCCCTCGGCGCCGAGCGCGGCGGCCGGGAAGCTGGTCGCCATCGAGAAGAAGAGGACGGAGCCTTTGTCCGCGGTGGCCAGGATCGCTGTGGGCTCACAGCCGGGGGCGTTGACCACGACCACGGTCAGGTCCGCCGCCGGAACCCCGGCGGCGCGCAGCGCCTCGATCGCGCTCAGCGGTTTGCGGAGATCGGCGGATACGCCGACGTCGCACAGCCCGAGCTCCCGGACGCGCTGCACCGCCTCGGGGTCCATATCGACCGCGGCGAGCAGCCCGCCCTCCATCGAGTCCCGCGCCGCTGCCAGCACCAGCTTCCCCGCGTTGCCGACGCCGAGCACGCAGACGGTACCGCCGGGGGGCGCCAACTCCCTGGTCTGCCAGCCGGCGGCACAGACGTCGTAGACCTCGAGCGCCACCTCGAGCGGAAGGTCGTCCGGGACAGGCGCCCAGCCCGAGTGCCCGCAGATGTAGGCGGTGCCGGCGACCTCGACCTGGGGGTCGCCCGGGTCCAGGCGGGTGACCTCGTCCAACCGCAGCGGCGTCAGGGTCAGCGAGGCGAGGGTGACCACCCGCTGGCC
Organism: Solirubrobacterales bacterium; assembly: GCA_035712865.1. GTDB lineage: Bacteria > Actinomycetota > Thermoleophilia > Solirubrobacterales > 70-9 > DASUPK01. The sequence continues at coordinate 9,079 of DASTAI010000356.1, read as the reverse complement.
CGCCTCCGGCGGGTTCTGGCGCTGCTCGCCCACCCTCGCCACGGTCCCGAACGACCTTCCGCTCGAGGTGGCGCTCGAGGTCTACGACGTCTGTGCCGCCGGCTGGCAGATCAGGGAGTTGGCGCCCCCCGGCGGCACCGTCTGCGTGCTCGGCGCCGGCAACGCGGGGAAGCTGGTGCTGGCAGCGGCGCGGGACTCGATGGAGGGCGGGATGCTGGCCGCGGTAGATATGGACGCCGAGGCGGTGCAGCGCGTCCGGGAGCTCGGGCTGTGCGACGTCGGCGTATCCGCCGATCTCCGCAAACCGCTGAGCGCGGTCGAGGCGCTGCGCGCCGCCGGGGTTCCGGCGGCGGACCTGACCGTGGTCGTGGTCAACGCCCCCGGCTGTGAGCCGACCGCGATCCTGGCCACCGCGGACGGGGGCTCCGTCCTCTTCTTCTCGATGGCGACCAGCTTCTCGGCCGTAGCGCTCGCCAACGACGGCCTGGCGCGCGACGTCCGGATGCTGGTCGGAAGCGGCTATGCGCCTGACGGCGGCGCGTACGCGATCGACCTGGCGCGCCGCTCCGGCCCGCTGCGCCGGGCGCTGGGCCTGGAGGAGGCGCCGTGACGGATGAGCAGGGCCACCGGGTGCAGCTGCGCTGGCGAGACCTCGACGGGCTCGGGCACGTCAATCACACGGTTGTCCTCACCTATCTGGAGGAGGGCCGCGACGCCTTCCTGGCCGAGCGGGGGATCCGCCGGGACGAGTACGTGGTGGGCAAGTGCGCGATTCGCTACCTCGACGAGATCGATGCCGAGCTCGCCACGGTGACCGTCCAGACCTCGGTGCGCGAGCTGGGGCGCTCCAGCGTCGCGACCAGCGAGCGAATCCTCGGCCGCGACGGCAAGGTGGTGGTTGAGGCCGAGTTCGACCTGGTTCTCTGGGACCCGCAACAGGGGGAGTCCCGGCGGATCACCGACGAGGAGCGGGCGTCCCTGACGCCCTCGGGAGGTGCTGCGTGATGACGGGATGGAACGAGAACCCGGTGGTGCTCACGGTCGCGATCACGGGGGCGGACGTCTTCCGTGAGAACAACCCGAACATCCCCTACACGACCAAGGAGATCGCCGACTCGACGATCGAGGCGGCCGGCGCGGGGGCCACCGTCGCCCACCTGCACGTCCGCGAGGACGACGGCACACCGAGCGGAAGGCCGGAGCTGTTCGTGGAGGCGATCGACCGGATCCGCGCGGGCTGCCAGATCCTGACCATGGTCTCCACGGGGGGAGCCAACGACATGACGATCGAGGAGCGGACCACCGGCCTCGAGGCGAAGCCCGACATCTCGGGCGTCGAGTCGGGCTCGATGAACTTCGGAGACGAGACCTTCATCACGCCGCCCCCCGCCGGTCGCGGCATCGCCGAGCGCGCCACCAAGGAGGGCATCGCGCTCGAGGTCGAGACCTTCGATGTCGGTCACGTGGTCAGCGCGGTGCGCTGGCTCGAGCAGGGGGTGATCCCGCCGCCGCTGCGGATCAACCTGGTCTTCGGCGTCCCCGGCGGGATAGACGCCTCGCCCGAGGCGCTCGAAGCGATGCTCCGCCCCCTCCCCGAGGGCACCTTCTGGACCGTCACCTGCATCGGGCGCCACCACCAGCGCATGCTGGGGCTGGCTCTGTTGCGTGGCGCCCCGGGGATTCGCACCGGCCTCGAGGACGTCGCCTACATCAGCAAGGGCGTTCACGCTCCCTCGAACGCCGCCCTGGCCGAGATGGCCGTCGGCCTCGCCGGAACCCTGGGGCGCCAGGTTGCCACGCAGGACCAGACCGCGGAGCTGCTCCAGCTTGGCTGAGCCCGCCGCGACCGTGGCCGGGACGCCCACCCCGGGACAGGACGCGCCCAGCCGGCGCGGCGCGGTCACCCGTGACGCGATCGACCGGGCCGCGCTGGAGCTGTTCGCAGAGCGCGGCTACAACGCCACCTCGATGCGGGCGATCGCCTCGGCGGCGCAGGTGCAGCCGGCCGCGATCTACCACTGGTATCCGAGCAAGGAGGCGATCCTGGTCCACTTCCAGGACGACTTCATGGAGCGCCTGACGGAGCGCGTGCTGACGGGGGTGGAGCGTCAGCGCCGCGCCCCGCACCGTCTGGCCGCCGCCGTCTACGAGCACGTCGTCTATCACGGCCTCCACACCCAGGAGGCGTTCGTGACCGACAGCGAGATCCGCGCCCTCAAGCAGGACCCGCGCGAGGCGCTGATCGCCAAGCGCGACTCCTATCAGGAGATGTTCATCGAGATGATCGCGGCCGGCGTCGCCAGCCGCTCCCTGCGCTGCTCCGACTCGCGTGTCGCCGCCTACGCGATATTGCTCCAGTGCACCGGGGTGGCTCTCTGGTTCGATCCCCGCGGGCCGCTTTCGCTGGAACGCGTCGCGGGCCTGCACGTCGAGCTGGTGCTGGCCTCCCTGCGAGCGTCCCCGAAGCTGATCGCCGAGGCCGTCGAGGCGGTCTCCGGGTCGTCGGAGGAGGGGAGGTAGGAGGTGGCGATCAAGCCGCCCGCGCTGCCGGACAAGGCGACCATCGCGGTGATCGCTCCTTCGAGCTCGCCGCAGACGCGCTCGGACATAGAGCAGGCCACGCAGTACTTCGAGGCCCGCGGCCACGAGGTCGTGTTCGGCCCCAACCACCGCAAGGTCCACGGCTACCTGGCCGGCACCGACGCCGAGCGGGCATCCGACCTGCAGTGGGCCTTGAGCGAGCCGGGGATCGACATGGTGCATCCGGTCACCGGCGGCTACGGCGCCGCCCGCCTCCATTCCCTGATCGACTGGGACGCCGTCGGCGAGCCGCGGATCGTCTGCGGCTACAGCGACATCACCGCGATTCACCTGGCGCTCGCCGCCCACGCCGACTGGCTCACCTTCTACGGGCCCAACTTCACCCGCTTCACCCGCGCGAAGGACGTGCTGACCGAGGTGACCGAGGAGTGGTTTCACCGGGCCTTTCAGCCCGAGCCGCTCGGGCGAGTGTTCGAGGATCCCGACAACCCCTATGTGCTCACCGTCGGCGAGGGGGTCGCCGAGGCGCCCTTGGTCGGCGGCTGCCTCACTCTTCTGGCCGCCAGCATCGGGACGCCGTTCGAGGTGCAGACCGACGGCTGCGTGCTGATGGTCGAGGACCTCAACACCGAGATCTACCTGGTCGACACGGCGCTCAACCATCTGATCCGGGCGGGCAAGCTCGAGAACGCCGCCGGGTTCGTATTCGGCACCGACGTCAACCTGAAGAACCTGACGGTGCCCGAGGAGCCGGAGTCGACGCTGTCGATGGAGGAGGTCCTCGACGAGCTGATCGCTCCGCTCGGGATCCCAGCGATCTCGAACGTCCCGGTCGGCCACGGCAAGCACATGGCGACGATGCCGCTGGGAGCCCGGGTGAAGCTCGACGCGGGCGCGAAGACGCTCGAGGTGCTGGAGCCGGCGGTCGAGCCGGCGAAGTGAAGGTCCTAGTCCAGATGAAGCATCGACAAGGAGGAGAGGGATGATGGGGCGAAGGAAGATCGCGACGACGACGACGGCGCTGGCGGCGGTGGTGGCACTGGCGGTGATCGCGATCGTTGCGGTAGCGCCGGCGGGCGCCCAGGACGACTCTTCGAGCGGTGGCAAGCACACCCTGAAGATCGGCTGGGCGCAGAACCCGCACACGCTCAACCCCTTCGTCGGGCTCGACGAGGAGAGCTTCACCGTCTGGGCCCTGAACTGGGACCTGCTGGTCAACTTCAGTCCCAAGGACCTGACCCCCGCGCCCGGCATCGCCGAGAGCTGGGACGTCTCGGACGACGAGAAGACGGTCACCTTCCATCTGGTCCAGAACGCCACCTGGTCCGATGGCGTCCCGATCACCTCCAAGGACGTCAAGTACTCGCTCGAGGTGTTGGGCGGGAAGGGCGCGCTGTTCACCAGCTACACCGACAACATCACCTCGATCACCACCCCCGACGACCACACGGTGGTGATCAAGACCAGCAAGCCCGACGCCAGGATCGTGGGCGGACTCTTCATCTACATCCTGCCGCAGCACATCTGGGGGAAGGTGCCGGTCAGCGAGCTGACGGGCTCCTACCAGCCGCAGCTTCCGCTGGTCGGCAGCGGGCCGTTCATCGTCACCCAGTTCGACCCGGGAAAGCTCCTGACCATGGAGCGCAACCCCGACTTCAGGGGGCCCGCGCCCGAGTTCGACAAGATCCAGTTCGTCACCTACGGCAACGAGGATGCCGTCGAGCGCGCGCTGCAGCTCGGGGAGGTCGACCTGGTTGCCGAGGTCCAGCCGACCACCTTCGATCGGGTCGGCGAGCAGCCGGACATCGAAACCCTGCGCTCGCCGTCCCCTTCGTTCACGGAGCTGGCGTTCAACCTGTGCAGTGAGAAGAACTGCCCTGACGCGGAGTTCAACCCGGCCGTCCAGGACCGGACGGTGCGCCAGGCGATCGCCTACGCGGTCGACCGTGAGCGGATCAACACGATCAGCTCGAGGGACACCTCGTTCGTGGCGCACGGGCTGTTGCCGGAGTTCTACAAGTCGTTCTACGAGGTGCCCGAGCAGGACTACCCGCTCGACGTCGATCGCGCCAATCAGATGCTCGACGATGCCGGCTGGGAGTCGCACGGCGATGGTCCCCGCACCAAGGGGGACGAGACGCTCTCGTTCGACGTCTATGTGCGCTCGGAGTCGAGGGCCGACACGCAGGCGGCGCAGCTGATCGCCGAGGAGGCGAAGGCGATCGGCGTGGAGTTCAAGGTCCAGGTGGTCAGCACCGACAAGCTGACCGAGCTGACGGTCCGCGAGGTGGACGGGAAGCCGGCCCCCGACTTCGACACGTTCGTGTGGGGCTGGGGCGGGGACCCGTATGACCCGAGTTTCCTGCTCGGCCTGGTGACCACGGGCGAGATCGGGAACTCGTCGGACTCGTTCTACTCCAACCCCGAGTACGACAAGCTGTTCGAGCAGCAGTCGACCGTGTTCGACACCGAGCGGCGCAAGGAGATCATCCAGCGGATGGTCGCGATCACCCAGCGCGACCTCCCCTACCTGGTGCTCACATACGACCCCGTGCTGCAGGCCTACCGGACCGACCGGGTCGGGAACGTGACCCCGGTTTGTCCCGAGGGGGACGACGGGGGGATCTTCTGCGATCAGATCTCCTACGAGCCAGTCCTGACGCTGACCCCGGGTGTCACCAGCTCGGATGACAGCGGCGGCGGCGGCGGAGTCGTCCTGGTGATCGTGGGCGTTGTGGTGATCGCCGCGATCGCGTTCTTCGGGATTCGCGCCCGGCGCCGGGGCGGCGGCGGTGGCGGCCGCGACGGCGGAGCGCTGGAGCTCGAGGACTGAGGTCGGTCCCGGAAGAGCGAAGGAGGTAGGAGATGAGCGGACGCTGGCTCGCCGGCAAGGCCCTGGCTTCGGTGCTGACGCTGGTGTTCGTGATCATCTTCAACTTCTTCCTCTTCCGGGTGATGGGGGACCCCACCACCCAGCTCGCCCGGCTGCCGCGGGCGACGCCGCAGGAGATCGAGCAGCTCCGCCACGACTACGGGCTCGACAAGTCCCTGGGCGGACAGTTCGTCGACTACGTCGGAGACACTGCCCGGCTCGACTTCGGTGTGAGCCAGCGTTCGCGGCGGACGGTCTGGGTCGAGATCAAGGACGCCCTGCCGTGGACCCTGCTCCTGGTCGGCACGGGGACGCTGCTCGCGACGCTGGTCGGCGCCTGGATGGGGGTGATCGCCGCTACCAGGCGCGGCAAGAAGGAGGACCACGGCCTGCTCGGCTTCAGCCTGTTCACCTACGCCGCCCCCGAGTACTGGATCGGGATCATCCTGATCCTCGTGTTCGCAGTCTGGCTCGGGGTCTTACCGGCCGGGCTGCAGCAGACTCCCGGCGCGGAGTTCTCGAGCTGGCTCGACGAAGCGGCGAACGTCGCCGAGCACCTGATCCTGCCGGCCATCGCGATCATGCTGATGCTGCTCGGTCAGTACTTCCTGATCATGCGCTCGTCGATGGTCGACGTGCTGACCGAGGACTTCATCACCGTGAAGCGGGCGACGGGGCTGCCCTGGGACCGGGTGGTCAGCCGCCACGCGGTTCCGAACGCCCTGCTCCCCCTCGTCACGCTCTCGGCGATCCAGTTCGGCGCGGTGGTGGGCGGTGCGATCACGATCGAGACGATCTTCTCCTGGCCCGGGCTCGGCCTGTTGACCTTTGACGCGATCAACGACAAGGACTACCCCGTCCTGCAGGGCACCTTCCTGATCTTCTCCGCGGGGGTGATCCTCGCCAACTTCCTCGCCGACTGCCTCTACTTCTATCTCGACCCCCGGGTGCAGTCGAAATGAGCGAGGGAGCGGTCGACGTCCTGATCAGCGAGGGCGCTTCGGTGCCCACGGGTGGCGGCGGCGAGGTCCGCGCGCTGCTGCTCAACACCTGGCGCGGGCGGATCGGCATCGCCGTGATCGGGATCTCGGTCTTCGTGGCGATCTTCGGCAGCCTGCTCGCGCCCTACAACCCCACCGCCTCGAGCCTCGACGTGCTGGCGCCCCCGAGCTGGAGCCACGTGCTGGGCACGACAGAGAACGGCTCCGACGTCTTCTCGCAGATCCTGGTCGGGGCCCGGGTCTCGATCGTGGTCGGGTTCGCCGCGGCGCTGATCTCAGCGGTGTTGGGAGCGGCGGTCGGCCTCGCGGGCGGCTACTTCGGTGGCTGGGTCGACGGCGTGCTGGATCCGCTCGAGAACTGGTTCCTGGTGATCCCGACGCTGCCGCTGATGATCGTGCTCTCGCGGCTGCTGAACCCATCGCTGACGGTGCTCATCGTCGTGATCGGACTGACCTCCTGGGCCGGGACGGGGCGAATCGTCCGCGCCCAGGTGCTGACCCTGCGCGAGCGCGCCTTCGTCGAGCGCGCGCGGGCGCTCGGCGCCGGGGACGGCTACATCATCCGCACCCACATCCTGCCCAACACGCTGCCGCTGATCTTCGCCAACACCGTGCTGATCGTCGCCGTCGCGATCCTCTCCGAGGCGGCGCTGTCCTTCCTCGGCCTCGGCGACCCGACCAGGATCTCGTGGGGGACGATGCTCGAGAACGCATTCCAGTCCGGCGCCCCCAGCGCCGGCGCCTGGTGGTACGTGATCCCACCGGGGCTCTGCATCACGGTCCTGGTGCTGGCCGTCTCGATGCTCGGCTACCTGTTCGAGGAGTACGTAAACCCCCGCCTCAGGGACCAGCGCTGATGAGCAACCTGATCGAAGTCAGCGACCTGCGGGTGACCCACGAGGGCGACCCGATCGTCGACGGGGTCGACTTCACACTCGAGGCGGGGGAGGCGCTTGGGCTCGCCGGGGAGTCGGGCTGCGGCAAGACGACCACGGCGCTGGCGCTGATGAAGCTGCTGCCGCCGACGCTGAAGCAGTCGGGGACGATCACGCTGACGCCGCCGAGGGTGGAGAAGCCGATCAACATCGGCAAGCGCACCGAGCTCGGGATGCAGTTCGTCCGCTGGCGCCAGATCTCGCTCGTATTCCAGGGAGCGATGAACTCGCTCGATCCGGTCCAGAGGATCGAGGCCCAGATCGCCGAGGCGATCCGGCTCCACGCCAAGAGCGGGTCGCGGGGGGCGATCAGGGAGCGGATCGGCGAGCTTCTGGAGACGGTCGGGCTGACCGCGAGTGTCGGGCGGCGCTACCCCCACGAGCTCTCCGGCGGCCAGCGCCAGCGGGTGATGATCGCCCTGGCGCTCGCCTGCAACCCGTCGCTGGTGATAGCCGACGAGCCAACCACCGCCCTCGACGTGGTCATGCAGGCGCAGGTACTGCAGCTGCTCGAGCGCCTCCGGCAGAGTCTCGGCCTGGCGCTGATCCTGATCTCCCACGACCTCGGGGTGCTGGCCGAGACCTGCGACCGGATCGCGGTCATGTACGCGGGACGGATCGTCGAGAGCGGTCCCGTGCGCTCGGTCTTCGATGACCCCCAGCATCCCTACACCAAGCGCCTGCTCGCCACGCTTCCGGTGATCGGTGGCGAGCGCGGGGTTGCAACGCCGATCCCGGGCGGCCCCCCCGATCCGAGCGAGCTGCCGCAGGGCTGCCGCTTCCGGCCGCGCTGCCCCTACGCCCAGGAGGAGTGCCTGCAGGACCCGAAGCTGCGCGCGGTTTCCGCCCGGCACGCGGCCGCCTGTCACTTCGCCCCCTGGAAGAGCTGGCCCGAGGTCGAAGCCCCGGCCCCGGCCGCGGAGGCCGCCGGATGACCGAGGTGCTGATGGAGGTGCGCGACCTCGCCGTCCACTTCAATGTGCGACGCAAGGTCGCGAAGGCGGTCGACGGCGTCTCGCTGGAGTGGCGTCGCGGCGAGATCCTCGGCGTGGTCGGGGAGTCCGGCTGCGGCAAGTCCACGCTGGCAAGGGCGATGCTGCACCTGGTCCAGCCCGCGGCCGGGAGCGTGACGCTGACTGGCGCCGGCTCGAACGGCAAGACCGACATGTCGGAGCTGCGGCGCCGCGTGCAGATGATCTTCCAGGACCCCTACCAGACGCTGAATCCCCGCCAGCGCGTGCAGGCGATCGTCGCCGAGCCGCTGCGGGTGCAAGGCGTGCCGCGCGGCGAGCACGACGAGCGGGTGCGCCGGGCGCTGGACGACGTCGGTCTGGATCCGGAGCGCTACCTGAGTCGCTACCCGCATCAGCTCTCAGGCGGCCAGCGCCAGCGGGTGGCGATCGCGGCGGCGCTGGTGCTGGAACCGGACGGCCTGATCTGCGACGAGCCTGTCTCAATGCTGGACGCCTCCGTCCGAGCCCAGATCCTGGCGGTGCTGGTGGAGCTCCAGAAGCGTCGCGGCCTGGCGCTGCTTTTCATCACGCACGACCTCAGCCTCGCCTGGTCGCTGTGCGATCGCATCGCGGTGATGTACCTCGGGCGCGTGGTCGAGCAGGGCTCGGCGGTGGACGTGATCGAGCGACCTCGGCATCCCTACACGCAGGCCCTGGCGGCGGCCATCCCGGTCCCCTCCGCGAACGGGGACGCGAAGCGTGAGCTCCTGAGCGGAG
>DASTAI010000355.1:0-3237 GCA_035712865.1 Solirubrobacterales bacterium | reverse complement strand
CACCGAGATCGAGAGCACGGTTCCGCGCATCACCCCCGAGAGCGCCGCCGCCACAGCCAGGAGCGCCCCGCTGATCAGAAGAGCGTCCCCGAATCCGACGTCCATCCCCGGCTTATACAGAGTCGGCGCGGGGACGATTCGCGTCCGTCGCCGCCGAAATGCTTCGTGGCGTGGACCGCTGCCACAATGTCGCCTCGGGCAATGGGTCTACGTTGATGGCAGGAAGAGCGTGAGCGAAGTCACGACGTCACCGCGGCAAGCTCGCGCGCAGGAACGGCTTCAGCTCACGAGAAGGCGGGTGCTGGGCGCGGCTCCGGCCGGAGCCGTCGCGGCCCTCCTGTTGATCGCCTGCGCTTTCGACGGTGCGTTTGCGCTGCGCTACTGGGCGCTGATCGCGGTCCTCGCGCTGACCATCCTGATCTCGACCCAGGTCGCCGGGGGGATCCGGGTGGATCGCGGCCCGCTCAGCGTCGCCGTGGGCTTGGTCTGGGCGTTTGCGGCCTGGACGCTGCTTTCGTCGCTTTGGGCCGAGTCCGCGGCTCTTGCCTGGGAGGGGGCGGCCAGGACGATCCTCTACGCGGCCGTGATCACGGTGCCCCTCACCCTCCACGGGCGGCGCCAGGCCCTGTGGGTCGGGCAGAGCATCTTCTTCGGAATCGGCGCGGTCGCGGTGGTGACGCTGATCGCGGTGATCGCAAACGGCGCCGACCTCTTCAGCGGTGGCCGGCTCGAGGACCCACTCGGCTACCGCAACGCGACCGCGACACTCTTTGCGTTCGGCTTCTGGCCGCTCATCGGGCTGGCCTCGGAGCGGGGCCGGAACACTCCCCTGCGCGGGCTCTCCTTCTCGATCGCCGTCCTCTGTCTCGGGCTCGCTTTCATCACGCAGTCGCGCGGCGTTGCCCTCGGCCTGGTCTTTGGGGCGGCCGCCACATTCGCGATCGGTCCCGACCGGCTGCGGCGGATTCTGTTCGCCCTGGCGGCCTTCGCCGGGGTGGCGATCTTCTCGGGCTCCCTGCTCGACCCGTATCACGCCTTCCAGAACAGCCAGCCGGTCACGGACTCGGTCGTGCACAACGCCAGCACCGCCCTCCTGGTTCTCAGCCTCGTGGCCTTCCTCTTCGGTCTCTTCGCCGCGCTGCTCGACAACGGGCTGAGGGGGTCGGACACGGGAGATGCACTGCGCCGAGTCGTGCCCTACGTCCTCGCGGCGCTCGCCGTGCTGGTCGTGATCGGCGGGCTGGTGAAGATCGGGAACCCGGTGAGCTATGCGAGCGACAAGTGGGACGAGTTCAGGGACGTCAACGGCAGCGCCAACGCGAGCTCGACTCGTCTCGGCTCGGTCGGAGGTCAACGCTACGACCTCTGGAGGGTCTCCGTGAAGGAGTTCGAGTCGGCCCCGATCGGCGGGGTCGGCGAGGGCAACTACCAGTTCCAGTACTACGAGAAGCGGGCCACCGACCGGAATCTCGAAGACCCGCACAGCCTGCCGTTCCGGCTGCTCGCCGAGACCGGGATCGTCGGCTTCCTGCTCTTCTCCGGCGTGATCGTGGCGCTCGCGATCGGAGTTACGCGCTCGGCCAGGGAGGCGCCGCCGAAGGACAGGCGAATCATCGCCGGGCTGGCGGCCGGCGGAGCGGTGGTCGTGGGCCAATCGCTGACGGACTGGCTCTGGCTCATCCCGACCGTCACCGGCCTGGGCCTCTTGTCGCTCGCCCTTGCAGCCGTCCCGCGCGGCCGCGCCGAGGACAGGCCGCCCCCGCTCGCTGTGCCCTGGTTCCGCGACCGCGAGCGGCTGGTCGCCCGTTTCGGGATCGCCGCTCTGCTCCTGGCCACCACGCTCAGCGTTATCTGGCTCTACCTGGGTGACCTCTACATCCGGAAGGCGCGGGAGGAGCAGGGGATGTCGGCGTCGGAGCAGCTTTCCGCGGCCAGGAAGGCGGCCGACTTCAACCCTGTCTCGGTGATCCCGCTCTACCTCCAGGCCTCGGCGCTCGAGGCTCAGGGCGATCGCGATCAGGCGCGGGCCAAGCTCCGGGACGCCCTCGATCTGGAGCCGAAGAACTTCGTCACGCTGACCCTGCTGGGGGATCTCGAGGTTCGGTCCTCGCATTTCGTGGCGGCGGCAGCGAGCTACCAGAAGGCGAGCGAGCTCAACCCGCGCGACGTGGGCCTCCGGCAGCTCGAGCAGACGACGGCGGAACGGGCGTCGCGACTGAAGACCCCCAGGCAGGAGCAGTAGGGCTAGCCGGCCACGCTAGTCAGCAGGCGGTACCAGCGATCGAGGGCCTCCTCACGCGAGTAGCCATCGAGCACCGCCTGTCGTCCCGCGGCGCCGAGCCGGTCGGCACGCTGGCGGTCGCCCGCAAGCTCGCTGAGCGCCGCGGCCAGCTCGCCGGGGCGTTCCGGCGGCACCACGACGCCGCACGACGCCTCACGCACCAGCGCCGCCGCCTCACCCGCAGCGGAGAGTATGAGCGGCCTTCCCGCGCTCATCGCCTCGAACATCTTCGTCGGCAGGGCGCCCTCGAAGAGCGGCTTGTCGCGCAACAGGACGACTGCCGCGTCGGCCTCCTCGTACAGCTCGGGGATCCGTTCGTGGGGGACGCGGCCGAGCATGGTGACGTTCGCGAGACCGCCCTCGGCGAGACGGCGCCGGAGCTGGGGCCCCTCCGCCCCATCGCCGGCGATCACGATCTCGACCTGTGGCTCCCCGTCCAGGAGGTGAGCGGCGTCCACAAGGGTACCGACGCCCTGACTCATCCCAACGGTGCCGGCGTAGAGAACCTTGAAGGTGCCGTTGCGGTGGGCGGGCGTGACCGGGAAGAGCTCCGGGTCGACACTCGGCGGGATCCGGGAGACCTTGCCACGCGACTCGTCGAGACCTTCGAGAGCGGTCTCGATGCCCCGGGTCGGGCAGACGATCGCGGACGCGGCGCGGTAGCAGGCGTGCTCGAGCCTCCGCGCCGCGGAAACCAGCCGCGGCCGGCGCAGCGTGCCGAGGGCCACCGCCGAATCGGGCCACATGTCGGAGACGTTCACGATCAACACGGCGTGCTTGCCGCGGGCGTAGGCGATCGCGGAGCCGGCCAGCAGGAGAGGGGGCGTCTCCACGATCACGGCGTCCGCCGGCCCACTGGCTCCGGCGGTCGCCAGGGAGCTCAGCGCGAACGAGACGTGGTTGGCGATGCGCTTGCCGAAGCCGCGGTTCGGCGCCGGGTACACGGCGCTGCGCAC
>DASTAI010000354.1:0-2997 GCA_035712865.1 Solirubrobacterales bacterium | reverse complement strand
GTGCCCAGGTCCGGGTCCGCCAGGACGGCCGGCAGCTCTGGCGCCACCGCGTCGGCCGCCTGATCCCGGGGCGGTCGGCGCACATCACGTCGGGTTGGACCTCGGCCGTCGATCCGGCGGGGGGACCGGTGATCGTCGATCTCGGGTAGCCGGGCCAACCGGCCGGCAAATAGGGTGTCGGTATGAGCGACGGGATGTTGCTCGGCGTAGATGAGGGCACGACCGGGGTCAAGGCCGCGCTCTTCGATCAGCGGCTGCAGCCGGTCTCCGAGGCGCGTCGCGACAAGGTCAATCGCCACCCCAAGGAGGGCTGGGTCGAGCAGGACGGGGAGGAGGTCCTCACCGCGGTAGTCGAGGCGATCGCTGAGCTCCTCGAGGGCGCCGACGGCGAGGTCATCGCCTGCGGACTGGATCATCAGGGCGAGTCGGTGCTCGCCTGGGACAAGGAGACGGGGAAGCCGCTCAGCCCGATCGTCGTCTGGCAGGACAAGCGCTCACAGGAGGTCCTCGACGAGCTCATCGACGCCGAAGAGGAGGTCAAGGAGCTCAGCGGCCTGCCCTTCGATCCCTACTTCTCCGCCGCCAAGCTGGCCTGGCTCCTGCGCCACAACGACGACGTCAAGGAGGCGCGCAATGACGACAGGCTGCGAATGGGGACCGTCGACTCCTTCCTCTGCGACCGTCTCGGCGCCGGCTTCGCCACCGAGCCGGCGACCGCCTCCCGAACGCAGCTGCAGCGAATCGACAGGCCAGGGCGCTTCGACGAGCGGCTCTGCGAGATCTTCGGAATCCCGATCGAGGTGCTGCCCGAGATCCGCGACACCGCGGGCGATCTGGGGACCCTCCAGCACCAGAGCTGGCCGGTCGAGCTTCCGTTCCGCGGCCAGGTCGTCGACCAGCAGGCGGCGCTCGCCGGTGCGGCCTGCGTCGAGCCCGGCCGCGTCAAGGCGACCTACGGGACCGGCGTCTTCGTGCTCGCCCATGTCGGCGAGGACGTGCCGAAGCCCGCCGGGGGTCTGCTCCCCACAGTCGCCTGGAGTATCGACGGCAAGGTGGAGTACGCGCTCGATGGAGGTGTCTTTGCCGCCGGGGCGATGCTGGAGTGGATGTGCAACCAGCTCGGCATCGCGGAGGACCCACCCGCCCTCAGCGCGCTCGCCCGCGAGGCCGAGAGCTCGGCCGGGGCGAGGGTGCTGCCTGGCCTGGCGGGCATCGGGGCGCCCTGGTGGCGCCCGAATGCGCGCGCCGTGATCTCCGGGATCTACGGCGGCACGACGCGTGACAACGTTGCGCGCGCCGCGCTCGAGGGGATCACCTGGCGAGTGGCGGACGTGGTCGCGGCAATCCGCGAGACCGCTCCGGTGGACACCCTTCGCGTGGACGGGGGCCTCACAAACGAGCCGCTGGTCCTGCAGCTGCAGGCGGATTCGATCGGTGCGCCGGTCGAGGCGGCCGGAGCGGACGCGACCGTGCTCGGGTCGGCGGCGCTCGCGGCTGTGGGGGTGGGGGTTATCGGCTCGCTCGCGGAGCTGCCCGAGATGTTGCCCGCCGACCGCCGGGTCGAGTCCGAGCAGGACGACCAATGGCGCACGGCCGAGCACGAGCGATGGCGAGAGTTCGTGCAGGCGACCGAGGCGCTCGATCCGCGGTAGGCCCGTACCTACACTGGGAAATCGAGATGAAGTCCATGCGTTCGCGGCCGACCTCGGGCCGCATCGCCGCCACGACTCTCGAGACCCTCGCTTGGGTGGGTCTCGCGACCGCGCTGGTCGCGATCCTCGACTCGGTCGCGGAGCCGGCCGGCCTCGGCAGCCTCTATCTGATCGCCGTGCTGGCGGTCGCCATCCGCCGTGGGCAGATCGCGGCTCTCGCCGCGGCCGTGCTCGGCGTCCTCACCCTCAACTTCTTCTTCATCAAGCCACTTCATCAGCTCACGATCGCGGACTCGGACAATGTGGTCGCACTGGCGGTGCTGCTGATGGCGGCTCTGGTGGTGGGGCGCCTGGCGGGGCAGTCGCGGGAGCGAGCCGCCGAGGCCGAGCGCCGGGCTGAGCAGGCTGCGGCGCGCGAAGGCGAGGCTGCGATGCTCGCCGAAGCGGCGACGGCAGCGCTCGGCGGTGAGGCGGACGTCGTCGCCGGGATCTCGAACAGCCTGGCGGCCGCAGGTGCCGGCGACCTTCGCCTGGAGAGCAGCGCGGCCCCGCAGGCGGCCGCGGGGGAGCGCGTCTTGCGGCTCTCCACCGAAGGCAGGTCGGTTTGGCTCTATGCCGCGAGCTCGTCCGACTGGTCCGAAGGGGATCTGAACCGGATCGCCACGCCGCTCGCTCGCCTGATTGACGTGGCGGACGAGCGCGCGCTCATTGCCGCGCGCGGCGCCGAGGCCGAGGCGGCGCGCCAAGCCGACGCCGCAAAGACGGTGATCCTCCATGCTGTCTCCCATGACCTGCGCTCGCCGCTGACCGCGATCCGCACGGCCGCGGCGGGCCTGCGGGAGGAGGGCACCGAGCCTCAGGACCGCGTCGCCCTGATAGATGCGATTGAGGAGGAGTCGGAGCGCCTCACCAGGCTGATCGGGAACCTTCTCGATCTCTCCAGGATCGAGGCTGGCGCGGTGCACCCGCGTACCGACTGGTGCGACCTTCTCGACGTCATCTCCACCGCCGTGTCTCATCTGCACCCGCTTGACTCGCACCACCGGATCCAGATCGAGCTCGACGGCGAGTTGCCGCTGGTCCGCGCGGATGCGTCCCAGCTCGAGCGCGTCTTCGGGAACCTGATCGAGAACGCCCTCAAATATGGCAAGGCAGGCGGCAAGATCGAGATCGGAGCCCGCCCGGCGGGAGAGAGCGTGGAATTTTTTGTCCGCGATTTCGGTGAGGGGATCCCTTACGAGCATCACTCGAGGCTCTTCGAGCGGTTCTACCGGGTAGACTCCGCCCGCTCGCGCGAGTCGGGCGGTACGGGGTTGGGCCTGGCGATCGTGAAGCACATCGTCCA
>DASTAI010000353.1:0-7896 GCA_035712865.1 Solirubrobacterales bacterium | reverse complement strand
GTCCTGCTCATCATCGCCATCGCCGGAGGGGCGATCATCCACCCCGTCCTGTTCGCGCTGGCGATCGTCGCGCTCGTGGTCTTCTTCATGGGACGCGGCACCCGGACCGTCTGAGCACCGCAACACCCGCGCTCCCTCGAGCCGCCTGAGGCGGCCGCCCGCTGCCGCACGCCGAATCGGGGCAGCGGGCGAGCGCGCGGCTGTGGAGGCGGTGCGAGGGGCGTTCAGTCGCCGGGGGCGCCGGCCGGGGTGCCGCGAGGCGGCTGCGGGCCCCACGAGGCGCGGCCGTCGCCGGTGATCGGGATCTGCGGTCCGCCCATCACGCCGGTGTCGATCACCGTGTCGAGGCCCGCCTTGACGCGGGCGAAGATCTCGCGGATGTCGCTCTCGGTTCCCTTCTGCCCGTAGCCGTGCAGGTCCGAGGTGAGGCCGTGGACCCGGTCGATTCCCGCGGCCTTGGCGAGGAAGAGGGCGCGGTCCATATGGAACCCCTGGGTCACCACGATCGCCGACTTCACGTCGAAGATGCTCTTGGCGCGCACCATCGTTGCGCGCGTGTTGAAGCCGGCGTGATCGGTGAAGATCACGCGCCCGGGGATCCCCGCGCGCTCCAGCGCCAGGCGCATGGTGTCCGGTTCGTCGTAGTGCCAGGAGCCGTGGTCGCCCGAGACGAGTATCCGGTCGACCTTCCCGGCGTTCCAGAGATCGACGGTCCGCTGCACCCGGTCGGCCAGCATCAGGCTCATCGTCCCGTCGGGCCTCACCTGTGCCCCGGGGACGATCGCCGCCTGCGCGTGCGACAGCTTCGAGACGTCGCTCGTCGCGTCCCCGCGCGTGCTGAACACGATCCAGGCGTTCGCCCCCACGATGAGGAGGATGAGCGCGGCGAACATCGCGGCCAGGAACCAGAGAGCCCTGACGAGGCTGAGATGCGGCAGCGAGGGCAGGGAGAGGCGAGCCAGCACGGCGCGGAACGTAGCGGATGGCGCTGCCGGGGCAGGCAGTCCGGAGGTCAGTCCGAATCGGCGGCCTGATCGCCCTTGGTGTGCTGGGGCATGAGAGCGCCGGTCGATCCGGACCGGTCGCGGGCTATCAGGCGGCGCGCCTCGGACTCCTCGTCCTTGGGCACCAGGGTGCGGCGCAGGTCGTGCGCGTCGAAGATCTCGTCGAGGTCCTCGCGCGTGAGCGTCTCGCGCTCGAGCGCGTTCGTCGCCAGGTCGTCCAGACAGCGGCGGTTGAGCTGCATCAGCTGGCGCGCGCGGGCATAAGCGAGGTGCGCGAGCTCCTGGGCGTTCTCGTCCACACCGCGGCGGGTGTGGTCCGAGAGTGCGTAGTCGCCCGTCGGCCGGGCCAGCGGGGCGCTGTCGGGCGGCCCGTGAGACGGCGTCATCCCGAACTCCGTGACCATCTGGACGCAGATCTTCTGCACCCTCGAGAGGTCGTCGGCCGCCCCCGAATAGGCCTCGTCGAAGACCTCCTCCTCCGCCGCCCGGCCGCCGAGCAGGGTCACCACCTCGTCCATCAGCTGCTTGCGAGAGCGCAGGTAGCGGTCCTCGCTGGGCGAGTGTCCGACGAAGCCGAGGGCGGGGCCACGCGGCACGATGCTGAGGATCTCGGGCGGATCGAGGCCGCAGAGCCGCCGGCAGAGCGCATGTCCGGACTCGTGGTAGGCCACGATGCGGCGCTCGTCTTCGGTCAGGCGACGCGACTGCTGGGAGCCGACCGATTGGCGCAGCAGCGCCTCGTCGAGATCCTCGCGGGCGATGGACATCCGGCCGGCCCGCCCGGCGATGATCGCCGCCTCGTTGAGCGCGTTGGCGAGCTGGGCGCCGGTCAGCCCGGTCGTCTTCCGGGCGACGTCGGTCAGGTCGACCGTGTCGGAGAGGGTCTTGTCGCGAGCGTGGGAGCGGAGGATCGCATCCCGGCCGTCGCGGTCCGGCGGAGCGACCAGCACCTGTCGGTCGAAGCGGCCCGGGCGAAGCAGTGCCTTGTCGAGCTTGTCGATCTGGTTGGAGGCCGCGAGGACGATGACGGTGCCGGGATCACGCTCGAACCCGTCCAGCTCGACCAGCAGCTGGTTGAGCGCCTGTTCCCGCTCGGAGGTGCCGCCGTCGCCTGCGCCCGAGCCGCGGTGGCCGCCGACGGCGTCCAGCTCGTCGATGAAGACCACGGCTCGCCCCGAGGACCGCGCCTCCTTGAAGAGACGGCGGATGCGAGCGGCGCCGCGGCCGACGAACATCTCCACGAAGCTCGATCCCGAGGCGGCGAAGAAGTCGACCCTGGCGTGAGACGCGACCGCCCGAGCCAGCATCGTCTTGCCCGTCCCGGGCGGTCCGTAGAGCAGCACGCCGCGCGGGGCCCGTGCGCCGAGTGCCTCGAACCGTTTCGGGTCCTTGAGCCATTCCGCCACGTCGACGAGCTCCTCCTTGGCGGCATCGACGCCCTGGACGTCCTCCCAGCGGACCGTGCCGGTCGAGCTGGCCTTGACGGATTCCGGCCGGGTCGACCCCATCGTCGAGCGCAGGAGGACGATGAAGACGGTCAGGATCCCCGCCGAGAACAAGACCCCGAAGACGGGATACCACTCGAAGAAGAAGTCGGTGATGGATGCGGGCAGGGGCATACGGTGCGCCTGACCAACTTATCGGCACGCCTGCGGCGTGCCTGCATCCCTATTTTCGCGCTTGCTGCGCCCTACGGGCTATGCCTGCCCGTAGAGCATCACCTTGCTGGTGTCGTCGGGATCCGCCTTGATCTCGAACTTCCCGCCGGGCTGGTAGGCGTTGACCGCGTCCTGTGTCAGGTACTGATGGACGACGGTGTCGTAGCTCTGACCGTTCTCGAGCTCGACGCTGACGCCGATGTCGTACGCCTTGTTGACAGGATCCGATCCCTCACCGGACTCGGTGATCGAGCCGATGGTGGCGACGCCGGGCAACCCGTTCTGGTTCAGCTTCATCGCCAGGTTCGCGTACTCCACGTCACCGGCTGACGGGCTCATGCTCCCCTGTCCCCCCGCCTGCGCGGCCTGCTGTGCCATCTCCTGCGCCTTCTTGATGTTGTCCATCAGGCCCATCTGCGTCTCCCCTTCCTCGCTTACAGGTCGCGGGACTCTATCCGGCGCCGGTTCGGATAGGTTCCGGATTGGACCAACGTGGGGAAGGAGGAGGCGTGGACGCATCCCAGTTGAAGCAGATCCCGCTCTTCGCCGATGCTTCGGACGAGGAGCTGGCGAAGGTGGCGGCGTTCGCCGAGTCGAAAGAGATCGCGGAGGGCCACCCCGCCGTCACCGAGGGGGGCTTCTCCCGCGAGCTCCTGGCGATCGAGGAGGGCACCGCCGAGGTGACCCGGGACGGTGAGCACATCGCCGATCTGGGACCGGGCGACGTCTTCGGCGAGGCCGGCATGGTCGACGACACGATGCGCAGCGCGACGGTGACCGCCACCTCGAGGCTGAGGCTGATCAGCCTCGGGCACTTCGAGGTGCAGCGCCTGAAGAAGGACGCTCCGGACGTCTTCGCGAAGATCGAGCGGCTGATCGAGGAGCGGAAGTAGGTTCAGCTGCTGTCTTGTGGCGGCCGCTCGTGGCGAAGCCGTCTAGCCGATCGTCGTCTGCAGCTCGCCCAGCGTCGGCGAGCTGATCGAGATCTCGTCGCCCGGCTTCAGCCAGACCCGCGGCTCGCGGACGCTGCCGACGCCGGCGGGGGTCCCCGTGGAGACGATGTCGCCGGGCTCCAGCGTCATCAACCGCGACAGCCTCACCACCAGCTCGGCGACGGAGAAGACAAGGTCGGAGGTGGATGCCTCCTGCATCCTCTCCCCGTTCAGCTCCAGCGAGAAGGAGATCTCATCTGGCGCCCCGGCCTCATCGGGGGTGACCAGCGCGGGTCCGCAGGGTGCCGAGCCGTCGAAGACCTTGCCGGGCATCCACTGCGGAGTGGCGAACTGCAGGTCTCGCGCCGAGAGGTCGTTGAGCAGCATGTAGCCGGCGACGGCATCGAGAGCCTCGGCGGCATCCGCCTGATTGCAGCGGCGACCGATGACGAAGGCGATCTCCGCCTCGTAGTCCACCTTCTCGCTCGCTGCCGGCAGCGTCACCGTCGCGCCGGTGGGCACCAGAGCGTTGCGGAACTTGGCGAAGAACGTGGGCGCTTCGGGAGGGTCGATGCCCGCCTCCGCGGCGTGGGAGCGGTAGTTGAGCCCGATGCAGATGATCTTGTCGGGGTCCGGAACCGGCGGCAACAGCTCGAGGACGTTCGCCGGCTCGGCGTCGTCCGCGAGCTTCGCCAACTCAGCCAACTCCGCGAGGCGGTCCTCCTCGATCAGCCGACGTGCTCCGATTGGTCCCTCGCCCAGCAGGGCTCCGGCGTCCAGGACGGCCTCCACCCCCTGCACTCCGGCGCAGATGCCGTCCTCTCCCCGGTAGCTCATCAGCCTCATCTCGGCCGAGCCTAGTCACTCGCCGCCGCATCCGGCTGTCCCGTTCGCTAGGTTCCCGCGCCAGCAAGAGGGGGGCAATCCCCAGACCCAGGCAGCGGAGGCGGTGGAATGGCAGAAGGGACCGTGAAGTGGTTCAGCAGTGAAAAGGGGTACGGGTTCATCACGCCGGACGACGGCAGCAAGGACCTGTTCGTCCACTTCTCGAACATCTCGGGTGACGGCTACAAGTCGCTGGATGACGGCGCCCGCGTGAGCTACGAGTCAGAGGAGGGCCCCAAGGGCCCGGTGGCGACGAACGTCAGCGCGCTGAGCGGCTAGCCTGCAAATGCCCTCGGGGGCGTAGCTCAGTTGGTTAGAGCGCCGGCCTGTCACGCCGGAGGCCGCGGGTTCGAGTCCCGTCGCTCCCGTTAGCTATTTCCCTGGGCACATGTCGAGCTTCGACTACCGGATCAGGCCCGCGAGGCTGCCCGAGGACCGCGAGCAGATGCTCACTGTGCTGGCGACGGTCAACATGCATCGCGTCCCGTCGCCCGAGATGGACGACTTCGACGTCGGCCGCTGGTATGTCGCCGAGTCGGATGGCGGCGTCGTGGGCGTTGCCGGATTCCGCCTGCTCGGCCCGGCCGAGTCGCCGGTGGGGAAGACGACCCTGCTGGCGGTCGACCCGGAGCAGCGCGGGAATGGCATCGGCCGCGCGCTGCAGGAGCTGCGCATGGCGAAGATGCGCGAAGCGGGCGCCAAGCGCGTGATCACCAACGCCGATCGCCCGGAGACCATCGCCTGGTACAAGCGGCACTTCGGCTACCGAGAAGTCGGCGAGACGCCGAAGCTGCACGAGTTCGGGCTGCCGGACGTCGACCACTGGACGACGCTCGAGGCGGACCTGACCATCGGCGACTAGGTGTTCGGCAGCGACGAGCCGGCGAGGAAGAAGAACCAGAGCTCGAAGCCGAGGGCGCCGATGATCACGCAGGCGGCAAGGACCCTCTCCGGAGGGCTGAGGTCGAAGCGATCGCGGAGGTGCTCGTCGAGCTCCCCGCGCATCCGCCGCTGCCAGGGCGATGTGCGGGTGACGGTGGGCGGCCTGCCGGTGAGCTCGTCGTACTTCGCGTGGAGCCAGCTGAGGAACCAGGCGAGGAGGAAGGCGAACAGCCCGAGGACGACGAGGACGATCACCACCCCCTGCAGGCTCAGCACGCGCCCGCCCTGGGCGTGTGAGCCGATCCAGACGGCGAGCAGCGGGGCGCCCGTCCAGAGGTTGACCGCCGCCAGGGCAGTCGCGATGACGATCAGCGTCTTCTTCGCCTCGAGGTGCCGTACGGGTTTCGGCTCCTCCACCCCGCGGCTGGGCGCCTCCCCCTCCCTGAGCGCCGCCAGCGCCTGCTCCTCCTTCGGGTCCGCCTGCATCCCCGGGGCGAGCTCCAGCTCCAGGGCGTCGAGGCCGCCGGGGAGCGGCTCCGCCATCGCCAGCATCTGCTCGCGGGTGACACGCGGGGTCTGCACCGTGACGACATTCGCCCGGCCCTCCTGATGTGCCCGGAGGACCTCGATCGAGTCGCGCTCGACCCGGACGGCGCCGGAATCCGCGATCGCGGGCGCGGCGCGGTCGAGGCCGAAGACGCCGCGTGAACGCCGGTATGGGCCGACGTCGGGAGAGGTGTTCCACAGCGCCCACGAGGGCCCGACGTGGGTCGCAAGCCCCGCGAATCCGAGGATCTGCCCGTCGGCGTCCCTGACGGGGAACATGATGCGGGAGCGGAACTGAGCGTGGGCGCGGCCCCTCACCGAGCGGTGGGCCAGGCCCGCCTCGACCATCTCATCCGTCGAGTAGCCGAGTCGCCGCAGGTGGTTCATCAGAACGTCGGGACCGATCGGGGCAAATCCGACCTCGAACGCGCGGATCGTCTCCTCTTCGAGGCCTTCCCTCGCCAGAACGTTGCGGGCGGCGCTGCCGCTGGCCTCCCAGAGATGGGCTTCGAAGAACGCCGCCGCGTCCCCGAGCAGGTCGGCGCTGCGGTCGTCCGCACCCTCCCTGGCGCTCATGTCCCGTACTGCCTCGATGCCTTGATGCTCCCAGAAGCCGCTTAAGGGAGCGTTATCTCCGTCCCGCCAGCCGCCGAGCGCCTCACTCCGCGATGCTTAGGTCGTGTCCGCAGACCCAGAAGTCGTCCTGTCCGTCACGGGGATGGAGGAGCTCCCGAAGGAGTTCCAGCCCAAGAGCCTGCGCCGTCGCGCGCTCCAGGCTCTCCTCGCCCTCCTGGTGCTGGTCGCCATCGTGGTCTTCGCTCCCGGCCTCGGCGAGGTCCGGGATCGCCTTGCCGACGGGTCGCCGGGTTGGCTGGTCCTGGCGACGGTGCTCGAGGGCCTCTCGTTCGTCTCCTACGTCGTCATGTTCGGTCCGGTGTTCTGTGTCGGGCTCAGCCGGCGCCGCAGCTGGGAGATCGGGGGCTCCGAGCTGGCGATGGGCTCGCTCGTCCCGGCGAGCGGCGCGGGTGGCTTGGCTCTCGGGGCCTGGGTGCTCCATCGCGGCGGCATGGACGCCGAGCGCATCGCCCGGCGCTCCGTTGCCTTCTTCATCATCAAGAGCGGTGTGAATTTCCTGGCTGTCGCGGTGATCGGGGGCGCCCTCGCGGTCGGTCTGGTGGGGCCGGACCTGTCGCTCTGGCTGACGGCCCTCCCGGCCGTCCTGGCGGGGCTCTCGATCGTGGGCGTCGCCATCCTTCCGGCGCTCGGGCCCGGCGAGCGCCTCGAGCCCGACGCCCCGCGGTTCCGTCGCTGGCTCCGGGCCACCCGCCGGGCACTGATCGATGGCGTCACCGAGGGGCGCAAGATCGTTCGCTCGGCGGACCTCCGCGTTCTCGGCGGGTCCTTCGGCTACTGGTTCTTCGACAACGCCGTGCTCTGGGCGACCTTCCACGCCTTTGGCATGTCGCCGCCGATCACGGTGATCCTGATGGGCTACCTGATCGGCCAGCTCGGCGGCCTGCTTCCCATCCCCGGCGGCGTCGGCGGGATCGACCTCGGCCTGATCGGTGTCCTGATCGCCTACGGGACCTCGGCCGCCGGCACCGCGGCGGCGGTGTTCGCCTACCACGTGATCCTGTTCTGGCTCCCGCTGATCATCGGCGGGGTCTCCTTCGCGATGCTCCGGCGCAACATGCCGAGCGGACGCGAGTTCGCGACCTGCGCACCCGCGATCGCCGTTCAGTCGGGCGCCTGAGCGGCGCCTGCTGCCCTTCCGCGCCTCGATCAGGTAGCCATTGCGAATGTTCTCGCGCCGTCTGCTGCCGCTGGCCGCGCTCCTCCTGCTCTGCGGTGCGCCGGCCGCTCCGGCTGCAGCGAGTGCGTGTGGGAACCCGGCCTTCGATCCGGCGGACGAGCCGCCCTTCGGCGGTCAGATCCTGAAGCTCTCGGCGGCCCTCCCGCCGAGCACCACACCGGCGGGCTTCGAGCTCA
>DASTAI010000352.1:0-5453 GCA_035712865.1 Solirubrobacterales bacterium | reverse complement strand
GGGACCACTCGTCCAGTTCAGTCGGACGCAAAGACCGCGCTTCCGCGACGGGCACGAATCGTGCCCGAAACACGCGGGCCGCAAATAGCCAGTTCTCGCCTGGCGGCGAGCGGCGGCCTGTGATTCTCTAGCCACGCTCGCGCGGATTTGGTTCCACTTCGGGGCAGACGCGAATCCGCCGGGCGCCTATCCAGACTTGGAGAGGAGACTCGGCCGATCGGTCGGGCTGTTCCCTGCAACGAACGGGAGTCGTGGCAACCAACGGAAACAGCAACATCGTCCCGCCCCAGAATCTGGAGGCCGAGGAATCCGTACTGGGGTCGATGATGGTCTCCGAGGGGACGATCGAGCCCGTGCTGCTCGACGTCCATCTGCGTGTCGACGACTTCTACCGCGACCGCCATCGCACGATCTACGAGGCGATCATCGGCCTCCACGAGAAGGCGGACCCGGTGGACGTCCTCACCGTGTCCGAGGCGCTCGCGCAGCGGGGCCGACTCGAGGAGATCGGCGGCCGTGACGTCGTCGCCAGCCTGGCCGCCAAGGTCCCGGCCCCGGGCAGCGCGAAGCACTACGCGCAGATCGTCAAGCAGAACTCGCTGCTGCGCCGCCTCGACCTGACGGCGAAGCAGATCCAGCAGTCGATCATCGAGCGCGACGGCGAGCCTCGGGCCCTGGTCGAGAACGCCGAGCGCCTGCTCTTCCAGGTCGCCAACCAGGAGCAGGCGGACGACTTCCGCGAGATCGGCGACATCCTCCATGACGAGATCGACAAGCTGGAGGCGCTCGCCAACGGCAGCTCCGAGATCACCGGCACGCCCTCCGGATTCCGCGACCTCGACGACAAGACGGGCGGCTTTCAGCCAGGCAACCTGGTCGTGATCGCGGCGAGACCGGCGATGGGGAAGTCGACGCTCGTCTGCGACTTCGCCCAGAACGTGGCGATGAAGCACCAGAAGCCCGTCGCCCTCTTCTCCCTCGAGATGTCGGAGATGGAGCTCGCACATCGCTTCATCGGCTCCCAGTCTCGGATCTCCAGCGATCGCCTGCGCAAGGGCAAGGTCGCGAGCAAGGACTGGCCGAAGGTGGTCAAGGCCTGCAACCAGCTCGAATCCGCGCCGCTCTGGATCGACGACTCCTCCGACCTCGGACTGCTCGAGCTGCGCGCCAAGGCGCGCAGGCTGCACGCGCAGGAGCGCGGCCGCGGCAACGACGGCCTCGGCCTGGTCATTGTCGACTATCTCCAGCTGATGCGAAGCGACGACGCGCGTGCCAACCGCGTCGAGCAGGTGGCCCAGTTCAGCCGGGGGCTCAAGATCCTGGCTCGCGAGCTGGAGGTCCCGGTCATCGGCATCTCCCAGCTTTCCCGGGCACCCGAGCAGCGGCCCGACAAGCGGCCGATCCTCTCCGACCTGCGCGAGTCGGGAGCGATCGAGCAGGACGCCGACCTCGTCGGCTTCCTCTACCGGGACGAGTACTACAACCAGGAGGACTCCGAGGATCCCGGCGGAGCCGAGTTGATCCTCGCCAAGCACCGCAACGGCCCGGTGGGGACGGTCCGCCTGGTCTTCCTCGAGCACTACCCCAAGTTCGCCGACCGGGCGCGCGACGAAAAGCCGATCGAGCAGCGGGCGGGCGAGGGCCCCCCGATGCCCGAGGTCGCGCCGCCCGTGGACGACGGTTTCGCCGACGCCGAGGAGCTCTAGGTGGCGATCGATCGGCGATCGGGTGAGCGTGAGCCGTGCCGCCTCGGCATCTGCGACGGCTCCGGCTGGATCCTCGGGCCGGAGGACGTCGCCCGCCCCTGCGATTGCCGCTCGCGCATGGTCGCCCAGGCGCGGCTGCGCGGCATCGACTCGGTGATCCCGCCCAAGTACCGCGGAGTCTCCTTCGACCGGCCGCCCGTCACCCAGATGGATGCCTTCGTCGTGAAGCGGGTCCGGGACTTCTGCGAGCACCTCGGCGAGAACCTGGACGCGGGGCGCGGGATGTGGTTCTTCGGCAGCTCCGGCACCGGCAAGACCACCCTGGCGATGCTGATCTCCCGGACCGCCCTCGAATCCGGCCGGTCCGTCGCGATCTATTCGCTGCCGAAGCTCCTCAGCCGGATCCGCCAGACGTACGACGCCGAGATCGGGGAGCAGTCCTACTCGCAGTTCTTCGAGCGCCTGGCCAGCGTCGACCTGTTGCACCTCGACGACCTCGGCGTCGAGAAGCAGACGGAGTGGGTCCTGGAGCAGCTCTACGCGCTGATCAACGAGCGTTACGAGCGGCAGCGTTCGCTGATCGTGACCAGCAACCTCGAGGACGACGAGCTCGAGAGGCAGCTCGGGACCCGGGTCGTCTCCCGCCTGGTCGAGATCTGCGGCGATCCTGTCCTGCTCTTCGACGAGGACCGCCGCATGAGCGTTCCCGGCGTGGCGACGTCGCTCGGAGAGGGCGGCGGCTCCGCCCTGGGACCGCTCGACCACTAGCGGCCCGATTCGGGCCGCGGACCTCTCATAATTCCCTGGTCATGCCTGGAATCGTCATAGTCGGCGCCCAGTGGGGCGACGAGGGGAAGGGCAAGGTCACGGACCTGCTCGCGGAGCAGGCCGATCTGGTGATCCGCTTCCAGGGCGGCAACAACGCCGGCCACACGATCATCCGTGACGGCGAGACCTTCAAGTTCCACCTGATCCCCTCCGGCATCCTCTATCCCGGCAAGATCTGCGCCGTCGGCAACGGGGTGGTGATCGACCCGGCGGTCATGACCGGCGAGATCGAGGAGCTCCGGCACCGCGGGATCGACGTCAGCGGCCTGCGCGTCTCGGCCAACGCCCACCTGATCATGCCCTACCACGTGAAGCTCGACACGGCCGGCGAGCTCAAGCTCGGCAGCCTGGAGATCGGCACCACCCGTCGAGGAATCGGCCCCTGCTACGCAGACAAGGCGTCCCGTCTCGGAATCCGGGTCCAGGACCTCCTCGACGCAAAGATCCTGCGCAAGAAGATCAGGGCCGCGATGGAGCCGAAGCAGCAGATGCTCCGCCCCTTCGCCAAGGACCCCGAGCTCGACCTGCACACGATGGTCGAGACCTATCTCACCTATGGCCACCGGCTCGAGCCCCACATCGCGGACACCGCGCGCCTCTGCTGGGAGGCGCTGGACGCCGACCGCACCGTGCTCTTCGAGGGCGCCCAGGGGACCCTGCTCGACCTCGACCACGGGACCTATCCCTTCGTCACCTCCTCCAACCCGATCTCCGGCGCGGCGACCATCGGCGCGGGGGTGGGTCCCGGCGACATCGACGAGGTCTGGGGAATCGCCAAGGCCTACGCCACCCGCGTCGGGGCCGGTCCCTTCCCGACGGAGCTGGAGGACGACCTCGGCGACCTGCTGCGCGAGCGCGGCGGCGAGATGGGCACGACCACCGGGAGGCCGCGGCGCTGTGGCTGGCTCGACCTGGTGGCGCTCCGCTACGCCGTACGCCTGAACACGATGACCGCCGTGGCGGTGACGAAGCTGGACGTCCTCTCCGGCCTCGATCCGCTGCGAGTCTGCGTGCGCTACCGCCATCCCGAGGGCGCGGTGTTCGACGAGTTCCCCTACCACCAGTCGATCCTCCACACCGCGGAGCCCGAGTACGACGAGCTGCCTGGGTTCGAGGGCGAAATCGGCGACTGCCGCCGGGAGCAGGACCTTCCGGCGGAGGCCCGCCACTACCTCAGCTTCGTCTCGGATTACCTCGGGGTCCCGGTGCGCCTCGTCGGGGTCGGCCCCGGCCGCGACCAGGTGATCTGGATGGGCGAGGAAGCACCTCGCCTCCGCGCCGCGGCATAGGGCGGCGCGAGCCTAGGCCAGGGCGCCCGTCGCGCGCATCCCATGCTCGCCCAGGTAGGCCGGGATCAGGCCCTCCTGCACGCCCCTCTCCTCGCCACGGCGCAGGACGCGCAGGCCGAGGATCGTGGCTGCGAGCGTCGCCGTGACGCCCAGGCTCGCCTGCACGCTGAGTAGCCCCTGCCGTGTCCAGTAGACGTCCTCGAGACCGAGGAGCAACGCCGCCTCGTCCATGGTCAGGCCCATCCCGATCCCGAAGGGAATCGCGAGCGTCCTCTCGGTTCTCTCGCTCTCCGTCGTGATCGCGCCGATGCCGGAGGCGAACGCGATCAGGATCCCCGGGATGAAGTGGTGGATGTGGCGGCCGCTGATTCGCACGTTCCTGAAGGGACCGCGCCCGCGGCGGATCCCCCAGGTCGAGAGCCGGGCGATCGCGAACGCGAAGAGAAACCCCTGCAGCAGGTTCAAGAGCGCCGTCTCGTGGTGAGGCGTGGCCCGGATGCCGCGGCGCGCGACGGTGATCGTGTCCAGGGTCGCCTGGCCCGCGGCGTCGACCAGGCCCTCGGGCGTCTCGGCCTCCGAGCTCTCCCGGCGGCGGCGAGCCATCCGCAGCAGCTCACCGCCGAAGAGCGTGCCGGCGGCGCCCAATGCCAGCACGGCCAGGCCAACGGTCGCGCGCTCGGCCCTCGCCTCGCTGGCGAGGGCCGCCAGACGCCGCTTTCGCTGCCTGCGGAAGAGCCTCTTCATGAGCGGGTGATGCTAGCCACGGGTGGCTCGTCACATAGGATTCGGCCCGTGCGGAGGTTCCTCACACCGGTCACGGGCGGCGTCACCGCCGCCCGGCACGTCGTCTGGTACCTCACCTATCACTCCGCCCCGCGCCAGCGCACCTAGTCCCGCCCATCGGCGAGCGCATCTCGATCGATAGGGTCCCGCCCCCATGGGAATCATCGCCTGGATCTTTCTCGGGCTCTTCGCCGGTCTCATCGCCCGCGCCCTCGTCCCCGGCCGCACCGAGCCCGGCGGCTGCTTCGGCACCACCGCGATCGGCATCCTCGGCGCCCTGATCGGCGGCTTCATCGCCAGCGCCCTCGACATCGGCCATATCGACGACTTCTTCGACCTCGGCACCTGGCTGATCGCCATCGGCGGCTCGGTGATCCTGCTGCTGATCATCCGCGCGGTCGCGCGCTGAGCCAGACCGGAGTGGCCCGCTCTGCCCGGCTACTCGGCTACGGTGGCGGCATGGCCGACGGGAACGTCCAGGTCGTTCGCAGCAGCTTCGAAGCCATTCGGAACCGCGACATCGACGCGCTCCTGCGGCTCTACGAGCCGGAGGCGGAGTTCCGCCCCCTCACCGGGACCCGGGTTGAGTCCGGGGGCTACCGCGGGCACGACGGAAGCCGCGCCTACTTCGAGGAGGTCGACACGGTTTGGGAGCAGATGCTTCCCCACGCCGACGATCTGCGCTCTCACGGAGACCTGGTGGTCGTGATCGGCGGCTGCAGGGTCCGTGGCCGCGAGAGCGGCGCCGAGACGGATACGCCGATGGCGTGGGTGTTCCGCGTCCGCGACGGTCGTATCGCCAGCCACCGGGCCTTTTCGGACACGGGGGAGGCACTCTCCGCCGCCG
>DASTAI010000351.1:0-10940 GCA_035712865.1 Solirubrobacterales bacterium | reverse complement strand
TTGTGGCCATTGGCAAGAACGCGAGTCCTCAGACACGCCGTACGGCCGAGCGGGCGCTCGACAGCCTTCGGGTCGACCAATGCGACCTACCCCTGCTCAGCGACACACATCCAACATGTCGACGCCCGCTTCCACATTGAGCGCGAGAGGACTTGCCACCCTGACGCGCGCACCAGGAGACCGCGGGCGACAATCCAAGGAGGTGGCAGCCCAGCGCCACAGCCGCTTGGCTGAGCGGAGACTGATCGCCGCGGCGCGACGCGGCGACCAGACCGCCCAGGGGGAGCTCTTCCGGCGGCACTGGCGCCCGATGTACCGCGCCGCCTACTTGATCGTCCAAGATGCAACCGCTGCCGAGGATGTCGCGCAGGAGGCATTCCTGGCGGCGATCCAGGCCCTCGATCGATTCGATGTTCGACGACCGCTCGGCCCCTGGCTCCACCGCATCTCGGTCAATCGGGCGATCGACCTCGTTCGCGCGCGACAGCTCCGGCGTGAAGTTGCGGGAGACCGGGTGGACCGCGAGTCCTCCTCCGTCGAAGTGGACCCAGACGAAGCCGTTGGACTCACGGATCGGATGGTGGCCGCGCTCGGAGACCTACCGATCGACCAGCGGGCCGTGGTCGTCATGCGCTACGTCCTGGACCGAACCCCGGGAGAGATCGCGCGGGCACTCGATCTACCGCGTGGGACCGTCAACTCGCGCCTCCGCCGCGGCCTCGACCAGCTCGCCGAGGCGCTCGAGGAGGGAGCGGCATGAACGAGCAGCAGTTGCGCGATCTGCTGCGCGAGGTCGAGGTCCCCTCCGAGCGCGCGGCCGAAGAGCGAGCCTGGGCCCTGACGGAGCGCGCCTATGCCGAACGTGAGCGGGTGTCACACCACAACAGACGGCGACCGCTGCTCCTAGCAATGGCCGGAGCCATCGTCCTTGCGCTCGCCCTCCTGAGCCCTGCGGGGGCGGCTATTCGCGACTGGGTCTCCGACGTGGTCGGGCCGGGAGCGAAGCACGCGCGGCCAACCCTGAGATCGCTTCCGGCTGACGGAAAGCTCCTCGTCCAGTCCGCTCAAGGGCCCTGGATCGTTCAGGCCGACGGCACGCAACGCCTACTCGGTGCCTACGGCGAGTCAGCCTGGTC
Source organism: Solirubrobacterales bacterium (assembly GCA_035712865.1). Taxonomy (GTDB): domain Bacteria; phylum Actinomycetota; class Thermoleophilia; order Solirubrobacterales; family 70-9; genus DASUPK01. Next base: position 9,804 of record DASTAI010000351.1, on the reverse strand, counting down.
ACCCCACGGCGTGTATGTGGTCGCGGCGCGCGGTCCTCGACTGGTGACGCTGGAGGCGGATGGCGATCCTCGCTGGGCGCTCACGGCTCCGGGCCCAGTCAGCATGCCGACCTGGCAGGCTCCCGACGGGTTTCGGATCGCCTACCTGAGCGGCAGGTCACTGCGAGTTGTCAACGGGGACGGGACTCAGAACCACAAGGTCGCGCCGGGGGTCGCACCGGTCGCACCAAGCTGGCGGCCCGGCGCCCGTCATGTCCTTGCTTTCGTGGGGGCAACCGGCGACGTGCAGCTGGAGGACACCGACACCGGGCAGCGGCTGCAGAGGTTCGCCGTTCCGCTCGCACGCGATCTCGCCTGGTCCCGAGATGGGGACCAGCTCGCCGTCGCGACCGGCTCTGCGATCGCCGTTGTCCGGCCGTTCACGGGGGAAACCGGAAGCCGTGTCCAGGGCCGTCCGAATACGACCGTTGGGCAGGTCGCGTTCTCGCCCTCCGGGCACCGACTGGCCTACATCAGGGGCGTTGCAGACGCCGGCACGGCGGGCAGTGAGTTGCTCCTGGGACGGCTGGGCGCCAGGGAGATCCCTGAGCGCACTCTCTTCTCGGTCCCCGGTCACCTGATGGATCCGACCTGGTCTCCCGACGGCCAGTGGGTGCTCGTCGGCTGGCGCGAGGCCGATCAGTGGCTATTCATCGATACGCGCGACCCGTCGAGGGTCATCGCGATCTCCAACATCGACCGCCAGTTCGACCCAGGCGCGGCGAACAGGAGTGCCTTCCCACGGATCAGTGGGTGGTGTTGCGCACCATGACGATGCGGCGACGTCTGTTACCGGCTGGGATCGCGCTATCTGCCGCGCTGTTTGCGCCTCTGTCGGCGAGTGCGGACATCGGCATCACCCACCTGAGGCCGACCTCGACATCCCCCGGGCGCACGGTCGAAGTCGAGATTGGCTGCGGCTGGCCCAAAGGTTGCCCCGAAACGATTCCCGTGTCACTGGTACCCGTGGCGAAGGCCCCCCAGCCCAGCCCCTGCCGAGTGAGGGGGGTGAACGGCTTGTGCACGCCGATCCGAAACCGGCCACCACGCCAGCCTCCCTACATCTTCCTCGGCAGCGCTTCCAGCGACGAGGCAGCCGCTTCACCTCCGTGCGGTCCTCGGGTGGCGAGCGCCGTTGCCTGCTACCGGCTTCGCTTCCGGGTGCCGAAGGTGCTTGCCGGCGCCTATGCGCTCGTCATCTACGCGGCTTATCACCACCGTGGCCCAGGGGCCCTGATCACCGACACGCACTCACACAAGAACCTCGGGATTCAGCCCCAGCGGAGTTCGACCGAGGTCAGGGGCGGCGATTTGGGCATCGCCTGGATCATCGCCGCGGCGGGGATCCTGGCGATCTCGGCGACGGGGATACCGCTCCGTCGTCGGCTCAGACCTCGAGCAGAACGGTCACCGGGCCGTCGTTGACGAGCGCGACGCCCATGCAGGCGCCGAAGACGCCCTTCTTCGCGCCGGCGTGCTCGCAGAAGCGGTCATACAGCGGCTCGGCCTGTTCACCCGGGGCGGCCCGCACGTAGCTGGGCCGCGTTCCCTTCTTGGTGTCGCCGTAGAGGGTGAACTGGCTGACGCAGAGGATCTCTCGGTCGCCGAGCGGCTCGTTCATCCTGCCGTCCGCGTCGTCGAAGATCCGCAGGGCCCGAACCTTCTCCGCCAGGCGGTCGGCGTTCGCCTCGGTGTCCTCGCGAGAGACCCCGAGCAGCACCAGCATGCCCGGCCCGATCTGGGCGACCCTCTCCCCCTCGACGTCGACCGCGGCCTGGGAGACGCGCTGGACAAGGGCCCTCATGCCGACGCGAGCTGCTCGGCCACGCGCTCGAGCAGACGGAGGGCGATCGGGGGGACCTGATCGTCGGCGTCGACCTCCGGGTCATAGGCGGTCAGCGAGACGCCTCGGATCCTTCCCGACGCCAACAGGGACCGGACCTGCGCCTCGAGCTGCGCCGCGGTGAGGCCGTCCGGCACGCTGTAGATGTTGACCTTCGCCTCGCGGGAGTCGAGCACGTCGAGGTCGACGTGCAGGTAGAGGCCGCTCGGCCGCGGCGCGAGGCGCTCGACCGCGCGGGCGACGGCATCGTCGGCCTCGATCTCCGTGGCCGCCAGCCGCAGCAGCTGCGATGACTCGAGTCGCCGCTCCTCCAATGAGTCGAAGTCGCGGGCGCCCACCTGAAGCACGGCCGATTCGGGGACCGTCGTCACGCCCGCCCGATCGACCAGGTTGGGCCACGCGCTTCCGGTGAGGATGGCGACCGGCATCCCGTCGAAATAGCCATCGATCGTGGACTCCGGCGTGTTGAAGTCCCCGTGGGCGTCGAACCAGACGACCCCCGCGGAGTCCTCGCCGAGTCCCGACGCCATGCCGACTCCGGCGAAGCAGCTGCCGGAGAGCAGCATCGGAAAGGCCCCGTCGGCGACGGCTGCCCCGGCGCGCTCGGCGACGAGCTGGATCAACTCGAAGGCGGCGCCCGCCTCGCTCGCCCCGCTCTCATCCCGGCGGTGCTCGCGGAGCTCGATGAAGTCGAGCCGGACATCCGCCCCTCGAGAGGCGAGAGCTGCTTCGGCGCCGGCCTCGAGCAGCCGCTCGGGCCCGCGTCCGACCCCCAGGCGCTCCGCGCCGACCTCATAGGGGACGGCGAGCAGGCGAATCTCGGTCATCGAGAGGCGCCGTCAGGTGCTGGGGGCAAGACGCTCTCTGTAGATGCGGTAGTCCCGTCGCTCCGGGCGCAGATTGGAGGCGAGCGCGAGGTGATGGCGCGCACGCCGTGTCTCGCCGGTCTTGCTGAGGGCGCGACCGAGGCAGAAATGCGCGTAGTCGTTGACCGGATGGGTCTCAACCACCGCCTCGAACTCGGTCGCGGCCTCGGCGTAGTGGCGGGTGCGGAAGAGGGCCCGACCCAGTGCCTCGCGGACGGAGCTCTTCTCGGGGGCCTGCCGGGCCGCCTCCTTGAGCGGCACCGTGGCTTCCTCGAAATCGCCGTCCTCGAGCAGCTCCATTCCCCGCCGGTAGAGCGAATAGAGGGATTCCTTCTTCGGGACCTGCGCTTCCTTGGCCATGCACCCAGTGTAGGAGGACGGCAAATCAGCAGACGAGGGGAGCGCTGGGCCGCTACTCGCGCGGCTCGGTGCGGGCGCCCGCGGACTTCCTCAGAGCCTCGACGCGATCGAGGATCGCGTCCGCGACACGGTCCTTCGAGGCTCGCGCGACGTGGTGCTCTTCCCCCCGCTCGACGATCACGACCTCGTTCTCGGTGCTCTCGAAGCCGATCTCGGAGCGCGAGACGTCGTTGAGGACGATCGCATCGGCACCCTTGCGGTCCAGCTTCTCTCGGGCACGATTGAGCCCGCCGCCCGTTTCGGCGGCGAAGCCGACGACGGTCTGGCCCTCGCGACGGCGGGCCGAGAGCGCGGCGAGGATGTCCTCGGTCGGCTCCAGGTCGAGCTCGAGGCCGCCCGCGCCTTCGCGATGGATCTTTTCGCCGGCCGCGTGCCTGGGGCGGAAGTCGGCGGGCGCGGCCGCCATCACCAGGACGTCGGCCGAGTCGAACTCGCGGCCGAGGGCGTCGGCGAGCTCGGCGGCGGTCTCGACGTCGACCCTGCGGACTCCGGGCGGAGCGGGCCGTGAGACGTTCGCGGCGACGAGCGTGACCTCCGCGCCGCGGCGGGCGGCGCGCTCGGCCAGCGCCAGGCCCATCCGTCCGGACGAACGATTGCCGACGAAGCGAACGGGATCGATCGGCTCTCGCGTCCCGCCGGCGGAGACCAGGACCCGCATCCCGTCCCACGGACCGCTCGGGCGGGGCGTCGCCGCCTCGATCGCATCGAGCAGCGCCCGCGGCTCGGGCAGCCTGCCGAGGCCGTGCTCCCCGCGGGAGGCGAGCGCCCCCTCCTCCGGCTCGATCACGGTGATCCCACGCTGATGGAGGGTCGCGAGGTTGGCCTGCGTCGCGGCGTCCCGGTACATACGGTCGTTCATCGCCGGAGCGACGAGCCGGGGCGCCGTGCAGGCGAGGAACGAGGTCGTGACCATCGAGTCGGCGATCCCGGCCGCCAGCTTCGCGAGCGTGTTCGCCGATGCTGGCGCGACCAGGTAGGCGTCGGCGTTCGCGACCACCTCGAGGTGGCCGATCGGGTCGTGCTCGGGCACCGGGTCACCGGGAAACGCGCCCCGGGTCGGGTCGCGCTCGAACTCGTTGCCGAGAACCGGAGCGCCGACGATTCCCTCGAATGAGGCCCTGCCGACGAAGCGCTCGGCCGTCGGCGTCATCAGGACGCGAACGGAATGCCCCTCCTTGGTGGCGAGGCGCGCCAGCTCAAGCGCTTTGAAGGCGGCGATGCCGCCGGACACCCCGAGCAGGATGCGGGCCACGAGCCCTCCTAGGGACTAGGACTTGTACTCGTACTTCAGCTTGCCCGCTGCCGTCTCCTCCAGGGAGATGGTGAGGTAGTTCCCGCTGGGGACCTCGACCATCGGCGGCGTGTACTCGCCGTACGCGCCCTCGGAGAGAGAGTGGTAGTAGGCATTGATCTGACGGGCCCGCTTGGCCGCCACGAGAACCGCGGCGTAATGGGTGTCAGTGTGCTCGAGAAGCTTGTCGACTCTTGGTTGGGTCAGTGCCATGGGCGGATCAGTGTAGACGGAGCTCGTCGCGGACGAGGCGTTCCAGCTCGTCGGCGGCTTTCTGCAGGTCGTCGTTCACCACCTCGAGCGGGAATTCCGAGCGCGCGGCCAGCTCGACCTCGGCGGTCCGCAGTCGCTGCTGGATCGCGTCCTCGGAGTCCGTTCCCCTGCCCTCGAGCCGCTCGCGCAGAACCGCCTCGTCAGGCGGCGCGATGAAGATGAGGACCGCGTCGTCGCCCAGCGAGTCCCTGACCTGCCGGGCGCCCTGCACCTCGATCTCCAGGACGACAGAGTGGCATCTCCCGACGCGCTCCTCGACCTCCGAGCGGAGGGTCCCGTAGTAGTTGCCGCTGTAGCTCGCGTGCTCGAGGAAGTCGCCCGCCTCGAGTCGGCGCCGGAACTCCTCGGGCGAGAGGAAGTGGTAGTCGCGCCCGTGCACCTCCTCGGGCCGCGGCTCCCGGGTGGTGGCGGAGGTGGAGAGCTCGAGCTCCGGTAGTCGCTCTCGCAGCAGCTCGATCAACGTGCCCTTCCCCACTCCGGAGGGACCGGTGATGACGAAGACCTTCCCCACGGCCAGCATCATGACCGCAGGGACGGCCGCGAAAAACCCCTGGAATGCGCCGCTACTTGCGCAGTTGCGCGACCAGTTCCGCCCGCTGGCGCTCGGAGAGGCCGCCGATCGTCTTCGACGGCGAGATCCTGCACTGGTTGAGGATCCGGTTGGTCTTGACCCGGCCGTACTTCGGCACCGCCATCAGCATGTCGATGACCTTCGCCGTCTGGACGTACTCCGGCGGATCCATCAGAAGCGTCTGGATCTTGACCTTGTTGGCCTTCAGGTCGCGCTTCAACTGAGCGCGCTTCGAGCGGATGTCGTTCGCCCGGCGGAGAGCCTCCATCCGCTGGTCCAGTGATCTCTCGGGCGCGGCGTTGGAGGACTGGACCGGGGCCTGCATCGGGGCGGCAGTATATCCCCGGCCACCGGGAGCGGAAACCCCTTTCTGGCGTTTGCGAAAAAAACCCCCGTCTAACCGGAGATCCGTGCGAGCTCGCCGACCAACTCCCCGGCGATCCTCGACCCGGCTGCCGGATCGCGGAAGCTCTCCGTGCCGACCGCAACGATCACCGCCCCCGCCGCCAGCATCTCCGCGGCGTCGCGACCTGTCGAGATTCCTCCCATCGCGACCACCGGAACCGGCACGGCGGCGGCCACGGCGCTGGTCTGCGCCAGTGCGACGGCGCGGACGGCGGGTCCGGAGAGCCCTCCCGATCCACCGCCGAGCCAGGGTTCGCGCGTTCCCGGCGCCAGGGCCGCGGCGCGGAGTGTGTTGATCAGGGAGACCGCATCCGCCCCGCCCTCGACCGCTCCCTGGGCCACGGGGACCGGGTCGGCGATGTTCGGAGTCAACTTCACGAGCAGGGGTTTTTCGGTCAGGGGACGGAGCCGCTCGAGCAGCGAGCGGGCCTCGTCGGGGGACTCCCCGACGATCAGGCCCGACTCGACGTTGGGGCAGGAGACGTTCAGCTCCAGCGCCGCCACCTCCTCCCTGCCTCCCACTCCGTCGACCAGCCGGGCGAACTCGTCATGGCTCGTCGCCATCACCGAGACGATCAGCGGGACGGGCAGTTCCGCCAACTGCGGCAGGTCCACCTCCAGGAATCCCTGGAGCCCCTTGTTGGGCAGCCCGATCGAATTGATCAGGCCGGACGGCGTCTCCCAGAGCCGTGGCGGAGGGTTGCCGGCCCGCGGCTCCGGGGTGATCGTCTTCGAGACGAACGCCGAGAAGGGGAACTCGTCGAGCAGCTGATCGCCGAAAGCCCTGCGCGCCGCGATCGCGTCGAAGGTGCCGGAGCCGTTGATGACCGGGTGGCCAAGCTCGATACCGCAGAAGTCGATCAATGCCCCGATCCACGGACCAGGGCGGTCTCGATCTCATCACCGCGAACGACGGGGCCGTCGACACAGAGACGCATGTACCCGCCGGCCGCCACCGGGATCGCGCAGCCGAAGCAGGCGCCGAAGCCGCACGCCATCGGCGCCTCCAGGGCGAGTTCGCAGGCGACCCCGCGCTCCCCGCACATCCCCCGGACCGCTTCGAGCATCGCGGGCGGTCCGCAGGCGTAGACCGCTGCGCTGCGCGCGTCGTCGCCCTCCATGAGGACGGCGAGCAGGTCGGTGACGAATCCCCGGTAGATCCGGCGGCGGTTTTTGTGGCCGCCGACAGGATGAAATCCGTCCTCGCTCGCCAGACGGATCTCCGAGCAGTCGAAGAGGTCGAGGCCGCCGGAGTTGGCCTCGTCGCGAAACCCCAGCAGGACCCGTGCCGGGATGCCGGCCGCCAGGAGCTGCCGGCGCCAGATCGCCAGGGGCGCGACGCCGATCCCGCCCCCGACGAGGATCGCCCCCGCGGCGTCCTCGGCGACCTCCGCAGGGGCCGAGAACGGACGGCCGAGCGGACCGTGGATCCAGAGCCCCTCCCCCACCTCGAGCTCGGCCAGCCTCGATGTCCCAGGGCCCACCGCCTGGACCAGGAAGTCGAGGCGCACGCCTCCGGCCTCCCCCGCCGCATCGGCGACGGAGAAGGCGCGGGCGAGGTAGGGACGACCCCCCTCGCCGCCCCAGCCGCGGTCTGTGGCGAGCATGTAGAACTGCCCCGCCGCCGGCGGGGGCCCGGCCGGGTCGAGCGCGGAGAAGATCCGGTAGCCACCGGAGGCGAGGTTCCGGGTCACCTCGCAGCGGCGGCGGCCGAAGGGGGCGATGACCCGCTCGCCCAGCTTCGGGGGCCGCATGGCGGTCACCTCTGCGATGGCTCGCGCTCCTCGGGCTGATGGAGCTCCTGCAGGGCGCGGACCTCCGCCTCGCCGCGTGCCGTGGCGAAGATCGCCCGCGAGGCGGCGGAGGCGCCGGTCATCGTGGTGATGCAGGGGATCCCGTGCTTGACCGACTCGGTCCGGATCTCGTAACCGTCGGCGCGAGCGCCCAAGCCCGTGGGGGTGTTGATGACCAGGTCGACCTCGCCGCTGCGGATGCAGTCGACGACGTTGGGGGAGCCCTCGCCGATCTTCTTGATCTTGCGAACGGGCACCCCCATTCGCGAGATCGCCTCTGCGGTGCCGGAGGTGGCGATCACCTCGAAGCCGAGGTCGTGGAAGCGGGTCGCGAGCTGCGTCGCCGCGGGCTTGTCGGAGTCGGTGACGCTGATGAAGATCGTCCCCTGCTCCGGCAGCGAGACCCCGGCGGCGGCCTGCGCCTTGCCGAAGGCCGTCGGAAAATCCTGCGCGATTCCCATCACCTCTCCGGTGCTCCGCATCTCCGGGCCGAGCACCGCGTCGGCGCCGGCGAAACGGGCGAAGGGAAGGACGGCCTCCTTGACGCTGACGTGGGTCGGCGCCTCGCTCGGCAGCTCCTGGTCCGCCAGCGGCTCGCCGAGCATCAGCCGACAGGCGATCTTGGCGAGCGGCGCTCCGATCGCCTTGCTGACGAACGGGACCGTTCGCGAGGCGCGGGGGTTCGCCTCGATCACGAAGAGCTCCCCCTCCGCGACGGCGTACTGCACGTTGATCAGGCCGACGACGCCGAGCTCCAGGGCGATCTTGCGGGTCGTCTCCCGGATCTCCTCCAGCATCTCCTCGCCGAGGCTCATCGGCGGGATCACGCAGGCCGAGTCGCCCGAGTGCACCCCGGCCTCCTCGACGTGCTGCATCACACCGGCGATGTAGCACTGCTCGCCGTCCGCGAGCGCATCGACGTCCACCTCGATGGCGTTCTCGAGGAAGCGGTCGAGGAGCAGTGGGTGCTCCTGATCCGCCTTCACGTTCTGCTCCAGGTAGGCCGCGAGCTGCTCGGCCGAGTAGCAGATCTCCATGGCGCGGCCGCCCAGGACGTAGGAGGGGCGAACGAGGAGCGGAAAGCCGACATCCTCCGCGATCGCGACGGCCTCCTCGGCCGAGAGGGCCGTGCCGTAGGGCGGATGCTTGATCTCGAGCCGCCGCAGCAGCGCGCCGAATCGGCCCCTGTCCTCGGCGAGGTCGATCGCATCGACCGGCGTCCCAAGGAGGGGAACCCCGGCCTCCTCCAGCGACTTGGCCAGGTGCAGCGGCGTCTGCCCGCCGAACTGGACGATCACGCCCTCCGGCCGCTCGATCGCGCGGACGGCGAGGACGTCCTCCGCCGTCAGCGGCTCGAAGTAGAGGCGGTCCGAGGTGTCGTAGTCCGTGGAGACCGTCTCGGGGTTGCAGTTGATCATCACTGCGTCGCGGTCGAGCTCGCGGGCGGTCATCGCGGCGTGGACGCAGCAGTAGTCGAACTCGATCCCCTGGCCGATCCGGTTGGGCCCCGACCCGAGGATGACGACGGAGGCTCGATCGCCGCGCTCCACCTCCCCGGCTCCATTCGATCCGCTCTCGTGCGCCGAGTAGTAGTAGGGGGTACGAGCCTCGAACTCGGCGGCGCAGGTGTCGACGGAGCGGTAGGTGCGCTCGAGGCCCTCAGTGCCGTCCCCCTCGGTCGCCAGCTCGCGGAGCTCACGGAGGAACCAGGGATCGATCATCGTCGCCTCCTGGATCCGCTCCAGCTCCACCCCGCGCTCGAAGCCGGCGAGGATCAGGTCGAAGCGATCGGGTGACGGGGTCGCGAGCCGCTCGAGCAGCTCCCCGGTCGAGGCCGGGATCTCAGGGTCGGTGTCGAGCTCCCGCGAGCGCATCGCCTTGGCGAAGGACTCGCGGAAGGTCCGCCCGATCGCCATGCACTCCCCCACCGACTTCATGTGGGTCGTCAGCTGGCCCTGGGCGCCGGGGAACTTCTCGAAGGCGAATCGCGGCACCTTGGTGACGACGTAGTCGATGGTCGGCTCGAACGAAGCCGGCGTCGCCTGCGTGATGTCGTTCGGGATCTCCTCCAGCGCATAGCCGACCGCGAGCTTCGCCGCCATCTTGGCGATCGGGAACCCGGTGGCCTTCGAGGCCAGCGCCGAAGACCGCGACACGCGGGGGTTCATCTCGATGATGACCATGTCGCCATTGGTCGGATCGAGTGCGAACTGCACGTTCGAGCCGCCGGTCTCGACCCCGACCCTGCGGATGCAGGCGAACGCGGCGTCACGCATCTTCTGGTACTCGACGTCGGTCAGGGT
>DASTAI010000350.1:0-3449 GCA_035712865.1 Solirubrobacterales bacterium | reverse complement strand
CGCTGCAGGTCATCCCCAGCGCCGATCTCACCGATGAAGTCCTCGGGCCCGACCTCCACGTCGGTGAAGCGGATCGTCGGGTGTCGGTCCGGATAGCTGTGCGTGAAGTCGGGGTCGTCGACGACCTCGACGCCGGGTCGGTCCTTCTCCACCACGAAGAGCGTCGGCAGTCGGTCCGGGCCGTCGACGAGGTTCGCCATCACCACCAGCACGCTCGCGATGTCGCCGGAGGTGACGAACCACTTCTCGGCGTTGATCACGAAGCCGCCGTCGCTCCTCTCGGCCGTCGCCTCGATTCGTGACGGATCCGAGCCGGCGTCTCGCTCCGTGACGGCGTAGGCGTCCTTGGCCTCGCCGCGCAGCGCCGGGCGCAGGTAGCGCTCGACCTGGTCCTCGCTCGCATGCCCCCAGACGTTGTAGGCGTTCGGGATATGCCAGCTGATCGCGTTCGTGCTGCGCCCGTACTGCTCCTCGACGAGCACCCACTCGGTCCGCGTCCAGCCCTGCCCGCCCGCGTCGGTGGCGTGAAGACCCCCGGCGAGGCCGGCCTCGATCGCCGCCGCCTTGACGCGGGCGATGGTCTCCTCCGGGAGGCGGCCGCCTCGCGCCTCGGCCTCCTCCTCGAGCGGAATCAGCACCTCCTCGACGAAGGTCCGCGCCCGTGTCTGGATCTCCCGCGCTCGGTCGTCCAGCCCGGGAATCGGGTTGAAGAGTTCGCCGACTGGCGCCGTGGCCGGCATCGTGCGCAGGCTAATAGCACTTGACTACAAAGTCAAGAGGACCTAGGATGCCGCCGATGGCCACCGCCCTCCCGCTCGACCCCGCACAGGTATCGGAGACGCTGCGGCCGTTGGAGCAGGCGACCATGCTTCCACCCGCCGCCTTCACCGACCCGGCGGTGCTCGACTGGGAGGTCGAGAACCTCTTCTGCGACGGCTGGATCTGCCTCGGCCATATCTCCCAGGTCGACGAGCCGGGCAAGTTCCTGATGCGCGAGCTCGGTCGCGAGAGCGTCGTCGTGATCGGAGGCGAGGACGGCCGGCCGCGCGCCTTCCACAACGTCTGCCGCCATCGCGGGGCCCGGATCGTCACCGAGGAGGCCGGCAAGGTGAAGCGCCGCCTCCGCTGCCCCTACCACGCCTGGTCCTACGACCTCGACGGCGCCCTCCGCGCCGCGCCGCACATGGACGGCGTCGAGGGCTTCGACCCCTCGTGCATCGGGCTCGCGCCGGTGCGCCTCTCGACTCTCGGCGGCCTGCTGATGGTTGATCTGGGTGGCGAGGCGCCGGACCCGGCCGAGCACATCGGCGACCTGCTGACCCAGCTGGCGCGCTATCGGACCGAGACGCTCCGTAGCGGGGGCAAGGTCGACTACGTCGTCGAGGCGAATTGGAAGGGCATCGCCGAGAACTACAACGAGTGCCTGCACTGCCCGGGCGTGCATCCCGAGCTCAACGCGCTCAGCAACTACATGTCCGGTGAGGAGATCGTCGGAGCGGGAGCGTGGTGCGGCGGCTCGATGACCCTGACCGGAGAAGGGGCCGAGACGATGGGCTCCGAGGGAGGACACGCGACCAACCGCCCCCCCATCGAGGGACTCGAGGGCGACGATCTGAAGTCGATCCTCTACTTCTCGCTCTTCCCCAACGCCCTCGTCTCCTTCCACCCGGACTACCTCATGCTGCACACGCTCTTCCCCAAGGCACCCGATCGCACCGACGTGGTCTGCGAGTTCTTCTTCGAGCCGAGGGCGATCGAGGCGCCCGACTTCGACCCGAGCGACGCGATCGGGTTCTGGGACATGACCAACCGCCAGGACTGGAGCGTCTGCGAGCTGGCCCAGCTGGGCGCCGGCTCGCGCGGCTACACGGCGGGCCGCTACTCGCTCGAGGAGACCGATACCCACGCCTTCGACCAGATGGTCGCTGAGCGCTACATGGAGGCGCTGCGGGATCGCGAGCCGGTCTCGGCGTGAGCGAGATCGCGGAGAGTCTCGGCGAGGTCGGGCCGGGAGCACGCAGGATCGAAACCGAGGTCATCGTCATCGGAGGAGGTATCGCGGGGCTGACCGCGGCCACCGAGTTGGCCGCCGCGGGCAGCGAGGTCCTCGTGCTCGAAGCGCGTGATCGCGTCGGCGGCCGCACCTGGAACACCGAGATCGGCGGCGAGGCCAACGAGCTCGGAGGGCAGTGGGTGGCTCCCTACCAGTCGGCGATGCACGAGCTGCTGGCAGATCTGGAGATCGAGCTCTTTGACACCTTCCGCGCCGGGCAGCATGTCTTCGTCGACCGGAAGGGACGGAGCCACCGCTACGAGGGGCACGACGCCCCGCTGGGGGAGGCGTCGGAGAAGGCGTTCGAGGCGGCCGAATCCAAGCTCGATTCCCTCGCGAAGCAGATGGACCCCGAGGCCCCCTGGGAGCACCCCGACGCCGAGCGGCTCGACCGCGTCACCTTCGAGTCCTGGCTGCAGGAGGAGATCTCCGACGAGATGGCGCGCGACCTGATGCGCTCCTGGCTCGCCGGGGGCTTCTTGGCGAAGCCCGCACACACCTTCTCCCTCCTCCAAGGGCTGTGGATGATCGCGGGGGCGGGCGGCACCTACGAGCTGTTCGAGCCTGAGCAGTGCCTCGCCAAGCATGTCGTCGGCGGCTCGCAGTTGATCTCGCTGCGGCTGGCCGAGCGGCTGGGCGATCGCGTGTCGCTGAGCACCCCGGTGCATGAGATCCACTGGAACGACGACTCGGTCATGGTCGAGGCAGAGGGCCTGATCGCCGAGGGTCGCCGGGCGATAGTCGCCGTGCCGCCGAATCTCACCAACTCGATCCGCTTCCGGCCGGCCCTGCCGGCTTGGCGGATGCGGATGGCGCAGTCTCTGTCGCAGGGATCGATCAACAAGGTGCTGGCGGTGTACGAGACGCCGTTCTGGCGGGAGGAAGGCCTCTCGGGCCAGGGTTTCGCGCCCTACGAGCTCGTGCGCGAGCTCTACGACAACTCGCCGCCCTCGGCCTCCGCCGGCGTCCTCCTCACCTTCCTGGCCGGTGAGAATGCCGAGCGGGCCGGGCGGCTGGGCGATGAGGAGCGACGCAGCGAGGTGCTCGATGGGATGGCCAAGTACGTCGGGTCACGAGCGCTCGAGCCGGTCGACTACATCGAGATCGACTGGTCCGCTCAGGAGTGGACGCGCGGCGCCTACGGAACCAGCTTCGGCCTGGGCGGCCTCACCCGCTTCGGCGCCGACCTGCGCCGGCCCGTGGGACCGATCGACTGGGCCTGCAGCGACATCGCCGGTGTCGGCCACATTCATATGGACGGTGCGATCCGCTCGGGCAGGCGGGCAGCCGAAACCTGCCTGGCGGCCGTGGCCGCCTGAGTCCGCCCCGGGGCTGAATCCATGGAGCAGGCCAGTGCTCCCAGCCCGGACGCTCCCGACGCTAGGGAGCGGATCCT
>DASTAI010000349.1:0-14030 GCA_035712865.1 Solirubrobacterales bacterium | reverse complement strand
CGTCACGCTTCTGACGCGGGGCAGATCAAGCGGAAATCGCACCACGAGCAGATCTCCGGAGAAGGCCGGGGCTCGAAGTCCTGGCCGAGGATGCCCTCGCCGACCTCGAGCACGACGCCCTCGACCCGCTCGAGGTCGTCGGGCGAGCCGCCGACCGCGACCTTCTCGTCCGCGAGCACGTACCAGTAGCTCCCTGCCGCCCCCTCCAGCCGCCAGGCCTCTCGGGCGGCGAGGCGATAGATCGCGAGCTGGACGTCCGACTCCAGCTCGCGGGGCGGCTTCGGGTCACCGGTCTTGTAGTCGATCAGCTCGTAGCCGCCGCTCGGCAGCTCGTCCACGCGGTCGACCCGGCCGCGCAGGTGGTGGGGGCCGATGCGGAAGTCGAACTTGCGCTCGACCCAGCGTGGCTGGGAGCCGCTCGACACCTCGCGTGCGTGGTAGCGGTGCAGGGCCTCGATCGCCTTCTCGCGGAATTGGAGCTCGTCGTCGGACTCGCCGAAGCCCGCCCGCCGCCAGGCGACGGCAAAGAGGCTCATCAGCCGCTCGAGGCTGCCGGCGCTCGGGTCCTCGCCCTTGGATCCGGCGCCGATGTCACCGGAGGCCGAATATGCGTGGAAGCGCTCCAGGACCTGGTGAATGACGATGCCGAAGCGCTGGTTGATGGTGGTCTCCTGCGGAATGCCGAAGACTCGGGCGAACTTGTACTTGAGCGGGCAGGTCCGGTAGAGCTCGATGTCGGTGGCCGACAGCGCCAGGCCCTCGCCCCGCCGCGGCAGGAAGGCCTCGAGCGACGGCTCGTCCCGCTGCGCGATCAGCTCGCGGCGGCGCCTGGCCGCCCCCTCCTCGTCGAGCAGGTAGGCGTCGAGACCCGAGTCGTGCAGAGCCGCGCGCTGCTCGGGCGAGATCGCCTGCTCGAGCAGGTCGTTGACGACGGAGAGCGAGTCCGAGACGGGCTCTTCGCTCGACCCCTGAATCAGGCCGGCGAGCTTGACCAGCTCGAGGAACCGGGCCACCGCCCGGGTGACGTCGACGTAGGTGTCCAACCTGGGCTCACGCAGCTTGCCCCCGGCGCGCCAGGCCTCCTCGAGCACCTCGTCCTGGATCATCCGGTAGGTCGCCTGGAGGCCCTCAGCCGGGCCGAAGAGCTCCTCGCCGTGCTCCTGCTCCGGGGCGTCGAGCACCGCGCGTGCGTCCTCGTAGAAGGGGGAGGGGCGTGCCTCCCCCGCTTCGGTCGCCGCGGGGCGGGCGAGGACCAGGTCCTGGGTCGCTCGCGTCATCGCGATGTAGAGGAGGCGACGCATCTGCTCCTCATGGGAGGGGGTCGCCCCTCCGACTCCGGCGGGTACCGCGGGCGGTCCTGCCGGCGCGGCCCCCGGGACGGCTCCGGCGTGGAGACCGACGACATAGACCCGCTTGAACTCGAGCCCCTTGGCCCGCTCCAGAGGCATCACCCTGACGGCGTCGGCGATCGGCTCGTTCTGCTCCTCGACCGGGGCGACCCCGGCCTCGGAGACCGCGACGAGGTAGCGGACGAAGTCGCGGTTCGAGCCCCCTGGCTCGCGGCGCATCCAGGCCCCCGCCAGCTCCCCCAGACGCGAGAGGTTCCGCAGGCGCTCGGCCGCCTCGGGGTGCGCCGCGAAGAGCCGGTGTCGGCGGAAGCCGATCCGCTCGATCAGCCGCCTGACGAAGACATCCGCTCGCATCTCGCCCATCGCGCGAGAGGCGGCGCGGTGAAGCTGGAGGAACTCCCGGATGCGGTCGCGTGCCTCGGGCGGGATCTGCGGGCTCTCGAGCGAGGCCTCGAGCGCCGAGACCATGTCGAGCTTTCGCCGGCGCGCAATCGTCGTGATCCGCGCGAGGTCGACCGAGCGCAATTCGATCGGTGGCCGGCTCAGGGCGCGCACCGCCGCCGCCGCATCTGTCGGATCGGCCAGAAGGCGAAGCCAGGCGATGACGTCCCGGACCTCGGGCCGCTGGAAGAAGGCGCCCGGGCCGCTCATCCGGTAGGGCACCCGGCGTTCCTCGAGGGCCGCCGCGATCGCGCGCGCCGGGCCGCCCCCTTGCGGCACTGCAACGCAGGTCTCCTCCATCTTCACCTCGCCGGCGGCGAGCGCGGACTCGATGTCCCGGGCGACCGCCTGAGCTTCCGCGCGCTCGTTCGTCCCGCACCAGAATCGGACGCGGGTGGGTGGCCCCGCCGCGCGACGCGGGACCTCGCCGCCTCGCACCACAGGCGCCACCACGGCGTGCGAGGCATCGAGCAGGTCGCCGCCGTAGCGCCAGGTCGGCTCGAGGGCGATCTCCTCCGCTCCGAGCGCCTGTCGCGCCCAGGACGTGGCCGCATCGCAGGGGCCACGCCCCTGCTGGTCATCGCACGAGAGCACCGTCGAGCTCGCTCCCTGGGCGAGAGCCTCGACCAGTGACCGTTCCGCCGGGCAGGCGTCCTCCAGTTCGTCCACCAGCAGATGCCGGAATCGCTCCGCCACGGATCCCGCGAGCGCGGGCCGTTCGCGGAGCAGCCTGGTCAGCTCGAGCACTCCGTCGATGTCGTCCATTGCACCCGCCGCGCGCAGCATCGAGTCGTGGAGCTCGTAGATCTCGGCGAACTCCCGCTCCCTCGCGTACGAGTCACGCTCAGCGCGCGACCCGCCCGCCTGCTCCTCGGCCCAGCGGCCGAAGCGTTCGGCCGTCACCCCCGCCGACTTGAGCGCGTCGATGCGGTCGACGATCCGGGCGAGCAGCCCGGCGGGGTTTCCCCGGATCTCGTGCCGGCGGAGGGGGAGCTCGTCGATCCGGTCGAGCAGCATCGCGAGGCGCTCCGCCGGGCTCAGAGACTCGAAGAAGGGGTCGATCTCGGCCTCCGTCGCATGCTCGCGGAGGAGGCGGGCCGAGGCCACCGGGTGGGTGTGGACGACGAGCTCCTCGTAGCCGGTCTCGATATTCGCCTCGGCACGTGTCCTGATCCGGCGTGCCGCTGCGACGGAGCTCGTCAGGACGAGAGCACGTTGACCCTCACCCACCAGGCGGGCGAGCCGGCGCGCCATCGCCTCCGTGCGGCCGCTTCCCGCGACCCCCGTCACCAGCAGGGAGCCATCGCCGTGCGCGACGGCCGCCTCCTGCCGCTCGTTCAGCCTCGGGGCACCGTGGTCGCCCTCGTCTCCCATCCGAAGTCAGGCTAGATCATGCGTCAGGCGCCCCGTCCCGGACTTGCCGCTGGGCGCACCAAAGCCAGCCGCTAATCTCGCCCGATGGTCGCCCATGAGTGACGGAACGGCCGGAGAGGAGGCGCAGGCACCCGCATCCGCCGGCCCCACCGATGAGCAGTGGACCGCCGCATGCCGTAGGGCCGTCG
The DNA here is from genome assembly GCA_035712865.1 of Solirubrobacterales bacterium. Taxonomy (GTDB): domain Bacteria; phylum Actinomycetota; class Thermoleophilia; order Solirubrobacterales; family 70-9; genus DASUPK01. The sequence continues at coordinate 10,678 of DASTAI010000349.1, read as the reverse complement.
AGGTCCAGCGACGGATCTTCGAGGAGCACCGCACCATCGCCCAGCGCACCCAGTACGAGGACGTCGGTGCCGGCGGCGACCGCACCCTCACGATCGACCGGCTCTGCGAGGACGCTGTCTTCGACGAGCTCGAGTCTCTGCATCAGGAGGGGTTCGACTTCACGGCGGTCTCTGAGGAGAGGGGCTCGGTCACCTTCGGCGATGGCGACTCGCCGCTCCGCGTGATCATCGACCCGATCGACGGCTCGCTCAACGCGCGGCGGACGATTCCGCTGCACAGCCTCAGCGTCGCCGTGGCCGAGGGCGACTCGATGGACGACGTCACCTTCGGCTACGTCTACGAGTTCGGTGCGGGGGAGGAGTTCGTCGCCACCATCGACGGCGATGCACTGCTCGACGGGCGCCCGCTCGAGGTGGCGACTGGTGAGGGTCTCGAGGTGATCGCGCTGGAGGCGACCAAGCCCGAGCGCGTCCTCAAGGCGGCGGAGCTGCTCCAGGGACTCACCTATCGGATCCGCGTTCCCGGGTCGATCGCGGTGGCGCTCTGCTACGTGGCGGCCGGGCGCTACGACGGCATGATCACCACCCGCAACGCGCGCTCCGTCGACGCCGCGGCGGGCCAGCTGATCGCCAGGTGCGCCGGTGCCGCACTCGAGTTCTCCGGCGGGGGTCTGGCGAACGCATTCCTCGACCTCAGTGCCCGCTACGACGTCGCGGCCGCGCGGACGGCCGAGGACCTGCGCGTGCTTCGTGAGGCGCAGGACGCCGTGCATGCCTGAGCGACTCATTGATTGGAATCTGGCGGAGAGGCTCGCTCTGGCCCTGACGGGTTCGGGCCCGCGGTGGGATGGCAGCGAGCCGGAGCTCCGCTCGGAGTCCGACCGGGCGGCGCGCCTGGTTCGCCGCTACACGGGCCTGCGACCGAGGGCGCCGCTGCCCGAGGCGGAGCTGGTCGGCAGAGACGAGTGGGCCAGGGTCAACCTGGAGTCCTTCCAGCAGCTCTCGGCGAGGGTGGAGGAGCACCTCCAGCAGCGGATGGCCGGCTCCAACGACGGCAGGGTGTCGGGAATCCAGAGAACGATCGTCCGCACAGCGACCGGAGCCGAGGTCGGCCTCGCCGTGGGCTATCTGTCGCAGCGGGTGATCGGCCAATACGACCTCGCGCTGATCGGCCCGGCTCGGGCCCCAAGGCTTCTCTTCGTCGGGCCCAACCTGTCGGCGGCCCGCGCGCGGCTCGGTGTCGACCGCGACCTGTTTCTCCGCTGGATCGCGCTGCACGAGACGACGCACGCGGTCCACTTCGCCTCGGTGCCGTGGCTGCGCGAGCACATCGGCGGGATCGCCGAGGAGCTCTTCGAGAAGGCCGCCGTCGAGGTGAAGCCGACGGAGATCCTCGGCAAGCTCGCCCGGCTGAACCCACGAGAGCTGCTTCGCACCGTGAAGAGCGGCGAGCTCGCCACGCTGCTCCTCCCGGCCGACCAGCGCGTGCTGGTGGACCGCCTCACGGCCGTCATGACCCTGGTGGAGGGCTATGCCGAGCACGTGATGGACGCCGTCGGCGATCAGCTCGATCCCGGCTATTCGGACCTGCGACGCGCGCTCGAGCAGGACCGCGATCGCCGCGGCCTGCTCGACTCGATCGTCTCCAAGATCCTCGGCCTGGAGATGAAGCTCGCCCAGTACCGGCGCGGCAAGGCGTTCGCGGACGAGGTCGTCCGCTCCCACGGGATCCGCACGCTCAACCGCGCCTGGACCGGGCCGGACGCGCTGCCGACGGCCGACGAGCTCGAGCGCCCCGAGCAGTGGGTCGAGCGCGTGGGACCGGCGCGTGAGCGCCGATTCCTCTCTCTGTTCACTCGCGTGTAACCACCCCCAAAAGCGGGGTAAGAACATGTGTTCGCCAAAACATGTGTTCGGTGCTAGCCTGCCGAACTCCTCAAGAAGAGTCCGACGTAAGCAAGCTGAAGGGATCAAGAGCCGAGATGGCCACCACCACCAAGACCAAGACCCAGACCAAGACTCAGCCGAAGAACGGACAGGCCGCCACCGCCACCACCAGCCGCAAGCCCTCCGAGCAGGCGCTGCAGGCCGTGGACGTGGCGCTCGGCGCCGGCCCGACGGTCGCCGACAACGTCCGTCAGACCGCCGAGACCTGGACCAAGTCCGAGACGCGCTCGCAGGAGATCGACGCCTTCCAGAAGCGGGTTCAGACCCTCCGTGACTCCAAGGGCCGCAGGAGCGAGATCGAGTCGCTGCGCAAGCGTCTCGCCGAGGAGATCGAGAAGGCCGAGGCGAAGGGCGGGGACGTCCGACGCCAGGTCACCGATCAGCTCGTCGGTCGCGCGCGCAAGGCTCGCGACCGCGTCGAGCCCGTCTACCGCGAGCGGGTCGAGCCGGTCTACAAGAAGCGGGTCGAGCCGACCGTGAAGAAGGTCGTCGAGCGCGCCTAGCCGCTTAGCCCGGGCCGCTCGAGGAGAAGCGCGCCCGGAGAAGTTCCGCCCCCCATGTCAGGACGGGTGGAAAGCAGTACCTCTCCTCCCTCGAAAACCGGGCCCTCGTGGCCCGGTTTTCACGTTCAGGGAGGGTCAGGCCGGGCACACCGACGGTGGTCCCTAGACTTTCGGTCGTGCCCACAAAGGAACAGATAACCGAGAAGCTGACGCGGGTGATCGACCCCGAGCTGCGGCGGTCGATCGTCGAGCTCGGCATGGTCCGCTCGATAGAGATCCGCGACGACGGGCGCGTCGAGGTGATCGTCTCGCTGACGACGCCCGGCTGCCCGATTCGCTCCCACTTCCAGCAGGCCGTCGTCCAGAACGTGGGCGAGCTCGAGGGCGTCAACTCGGTCGAGGTCGGATTCGACGTTCTCTCGGAAGGCGAGAAGTCCGACCTCCAGCAGCAGCTCGGCCGCCCGAAGCTGCCGGAGGGTGCGCTGGCCCAGGTGAAGAACGTGATCTGCGTCGCCTCCGGGAAGGGCGGGGTCGGCAAGTCCACGATGACCGCCAACCTGGCCGCCGCGCTCCACGCGGAGGGCCACCGGGCGGGAGCGCTCGACTGCGACGTCTACGGCTACTCGATCCCCCGCATGCTCGGGATCAACCAGAAGCCCGAGGTCTCGCCCGAGCGGAAGATCATCCCGCCGGTCTCACCCGCCGGCCCCAGCGTGATGTCGATCGGCTTCTTCGTCGAGGAGAACGCAGCGGTCGTCTGGCGGGGACCCATGCTCCACAAGGCGATCCAGCAGTTCCTCGAGGACGTCGCCTGGGACGAGCTCGACTACCTCCTGCTCGACCTGCCGCCCGGGACAGGCGACGTCTCGATGACGCTCGCCCAGCTGCTGCCGCAGGCCAAGATCCTGGTCGTCACCACCCCTCAGCCGGCGGCGCAGAGCGTCGCCAGCCGTGCAGCCGAGATGGCCTCGAAAGTGGACCTCGAGATCCTCGGCGTGATCGAGAACATGTCGGCCTTCACCGGTCCGGACGGGGAGCGCGTCGCGATCTTCGGGGAGGGCGGAGGCCAGCTGCTCGCCGACGACCTCGATGTGCCTCTGCTCGCCAAGGTCCCGCTCTCGACCGAGCTCCGAGAGCACGCCGACGAGGGCCGGCCGCTGGTGATCGAGGATCCGGATGCCCCGGCCGCGCAGATGATTCGCGAGGCGGCGCGGGGCATCATCGCCGCCACACCCGTGGAGCTGCCGGTCATGCAGGTCGCCCAGATGGAGGCCGCACAGGCGGGGAACGGCGGGATCAGCGGCACCGAGCTGCCGATGGCTCAGTAGGCGGATGCCTTCCCGCTGGCGGGCGACCGCCGCGGTTCTCGTCTGCGCTCTCCATCTCGCTCTCTTCGTCCCGACGATCGGCGACTGGTCGTCGATCCTCGTCAACGACTTCGCGCCGCAGGCGAAGGCGATCAAGGACGGGGACCTGCCCTATCGGGATCAGGACATCGAGTACCCGCCACTCTCGATCCCGGTCCTGATCGCACCGGCGTACGTCGACGACAGCACCCAGGGGTTCGTCGACGGCTTCATGTGGGAGATGCTCGCCTTCGACCTCGCGATGGTCGTGCTGATCGCCCTCGCCCTCCCTGGGGATGGCAGGCGCATCATCGAGGCGCTGGGCATCTACACGGTCGGCCTGGTGACGCTCTCGGGCGTGATCCTGGACCCCTCGCTGATCGACTACGGGCCTCTCGCCCTGGACCGGTTCGACCTGGTCCCTGCCCTCTTCGTGCTGGCGGCCGTGTTCGCGCGCGACCGGGAACGCTCGGCCACCTGGTCGGGGCTGCTCTCGATCGGGGTCGCGATCAAGGCGTTTCCGGTCTTCCTCTATCCGGCGTTGCTTCGCGGCGAGCGCAACCTGCGCCGGGTGATCGTCGCCGGCGCGATCCCGCTCGTGCTCTGCGCCGCCGCGGTGATCGCGACGGGCGATGAGTTCGGGTCGGCGATCACGTACCACACCGAGCGACACCTCCAGGTGGAGAGCCTCGGGGCAAGCGTCTTCGAGGTCGCTCATGTCCTGGGGGCGTCGGGGATCGCGACCGGAGTGGGTCACGGCGGGTTCGAGATCTCCACCTCGGGCGCGACCGCGGTCCGCTGGATCCTGGTGGTGATCGGCGCGGCGGGTTATCTCGCCTTGGTCTGGGCCGGCTGGCGCTCACGAGCGACCAACTTCGAGCTCGTCTGCGCCCTGCTCGCGGTGCTCGTCGTCTTCGCCCCGGTCCTCTCGCCCCAGTTCCTGCTCTGGCTGCTGCCCGTCTCGGCCTGCGCCTACGGGCTGCGGAAGGAGAACGTCGTCCTGCTGCTGGCGATCCTCTTCACCCAGATCGAGCTGCAGCACTACGACGGGGTCGAAGGCCTGGACGGCAGCTTCGTCTGGCCGCTGGCGATTCGCAACGTCCTCCTGCTCGCCTACCTGGCTCTGGTGGCCGCGCCGATCTTCCGCGGGCGCACCGAGGCCTCGCGCGGCCGCGAGGAAGACGAACGTACCCTCGCGGCCGCTGCGGCCCCGGTGTAACTCCCCGCCAGGGTCCCCCCAAGCTCGGCCCCTTTCAGGTCTGCCCACGAAGGTAGTCGCGCCGGCCCCGGCGCACAACGCGGATTCAGTGGGACAAATGTCGAGGCTGCAGGCGTGACGAGCATTCGCGGGGGGCCGCCGATCCCCCTCGCAACGGCCGGTCCCCCTACATCCGTTGGGTTTGTCTAGCCCTGCTGCTTGTAGTAGTCGAGATTGATCTGCGTGTACTTGGACCACTCGTCGGGGAGCTGGTCCTCCGCGAAGCAGGCGTCAACCGGGCAGGCCTCGACGCAGGCGTCGCAGTCGATGCACTCGTCCGGGTCGATGAAGAGCTGCGGCGACTCGTCATAGCCGGGCTCGTCGGGCGTCGGATGGATGCAGTCGACGGGGCAGACCTCTACACAGGAGTTGTCCTTCTCACCGATGCAGGGCTCTGCGATGACGTATGCCACAGGGCGCTGTCCTTTCCCAAGTCTTGGTTGCGATCGCGGCGCCCCGGGGGCGCCGCTGGACGCGACATTTTAGGCGAGGCGCCGTCTCGGTGGGCGGTCGCGCAGTCGGGCTAGAGTGACGCCGTGATTCTCCTCACGGGAGCGACCGGCGTGGTCGGGAGCGAGTTGCTGCCCGGACTTCTGGCGGACGGGCACCAGGTGAGGACGCTCGTCCGCGATCCCCGCAAGCTCGGCGAGCACCGGGTCGACGTCCAGATCACGCTCGGCGACGTCGGCGATCCCTTCTCCCTTCGCCACGCGATGCGCGGCGTGGACACCGTGATCCACCTTGCGGCGACGATTCGCGACCAGCCCGGCGGGACGATCGAGGAGGTGAACGGGCTGGGCACGGCCCGTCTCCTGCGCTCGGCCGAGCGGTCGGGGGCTGAGCGCTTCGTCTTCTTCTCCGCGATGAATGCCACCGGATTCCAGCGGACCCGCTTCTTCCGCTCCAAGGCGGTGGCGGAGCACGGGGTGCGGGAGTCGCCGCTGGCGACGACGGTGTTCGCGCCGTCGATCGTCTATCGGCCCGGCGACCCGTGGATCACGCTGCTGCAGCGGTTCGCGCTGCTGCCCGCGGTTCCCATCTCGGGCTCTGGTCACGCGCTCTACCAGCCGATCTGGGCCCGGGACGTGGCGCGGTGCGTGGTCGCTTCGCTGGGCACGAACGGGTCGAACCCGGACCGGCGCTATGAGCTTGCCGGCCCGGAGGTTCTCTCCTACGACGACATCGTCGAGGTGGTGCTGGAGGCGAGCGGCCGAGGGCGCCCGCTGGTGCACGTGCCGCTGCCGCTGGTGCATGCCGGGCTCCGTGCGCTGGAGCTGCTCGCCGGCCCCTCCGTGTTCGCCACCTGGGAGGAGGCGGAGCTGATGGAGGTGCCGATGACGACCGAGCGCGGCGCCGCCGACGTGGAGGAGCTCGGAGTCGAGCCGCGGCCGATGGGTGCGGTGCTCGGCGCTCGCGGCTAGGCCGGGCGCAAGCGGTCGTAGGCGAGCAGCACGCAGCCGGCGGCGAGCTGGGCCAACCCGCCGATCAGATCGACGGAGCTGATCAGGTTCAGACTCCATTGAGGCGGCTCCTCGGGCACCTCGAGGCCCGAGAGCAGGTGGTGATAGAGCCGCTCATAGAGGCCCTCCGGGGCGCCCAGGAGGTGCAGAATCAACGTGAATGCCGCGCCCGCGATGAGGAGCACGCCGGCAAGTCGCACGCTCGTCCTATCGGCCGCCGCGCGGGTCGCTTTAGCCGGCCCGGGCGAGGAAAGGACACCGAACGCAGAGAGGCCCGGCTCGCGCCGGGCCTCTCGAAGGAAAACACTCGCCTGTTACGGCAGAGCGTAGTCCTTACATCATCCCGCCCATGTCGGGCATTCCGCCACCGGGCATCGCGCCGGCGCCCTCCTTCTCGGGCGGCTCGGCCACGATGGCCTCGGTGGTGAGGATGTTCTTCGCGATCGAGGCCGCGTTCTGCAGGGCCGAGCGAGTGACCATCGTCGGGTCGATGACGCCGGCGGCGATCAGGTCGCCGTACTCGCCATCGGCCGCGTTCAGGCCCTCGCCGGGCTTCAGTGCGCGGACCTTCTCGACCACGACGGAGGCCTCGAAGCCCGAGTTGTCGGCGATCTGCCGGATCGGAGCCTCGAGCGAGCGCTGGATGATCGATGCGCCCGTCCGCTCGTCGTCGTCGTCGTAGGAGTCGAGCTTGATCGCGTCCTGGGCGTTCAGCAGCGCGACGCCGCCTCCAGGCACGATGCCCTCCTCGAGCGCCGCACGGGTCGCCTGCAGGGCGTCCTCGACGCGGTGCTTCTTCTCCTTCATCTCGGTCTCGGTGGCCGCACCGACCTTGACCACTGCGACGCCGCCGGCCAGCTTGGCCAGCCGCTCCTGCAGCTTCTCACGGTCGAAGTCGGAGTCGGTGTTCTCGACCTCCTGCTTGATCTGCTTGATGCGGCCCTTGATCTGCTCGGAGTCACCGGCACCGTCGATGATCGTGGTGTTGTCCTTGCCCACCACGACGCGACGGGCACGGCCGAGCTGCTCGAGAGTCGTGTTCTCGAGCTTCAGGCCCATCTCCTCGGTGATCACCTCGCCGCCGGTGAGGATGCCGATGTCCTCCAGCATCCGCTTGCGGCGGTCACCGAACCCGGGCGCCTTGACGGCAACGCCGGTGAAGGTGCCGCGGAGCTTGTTCACCACCAGGGTCGCCAGGGTCTCGCCCTCGACGTCCTCCGCGATGATCAGCAGCGACTTGCCACCCTGCATCACCTGCTCGAGGACCGGCAGGATGTCGCGCACCGAGCCGATCTTCTGGTTGGCGATGAGGATGTAGGCGTCATCGAGAACGGCCTCCATGCGGTCCTGGTCGGTGACCATGTAGGGCGAGATGTAGCCCTTGTCGAACTGCATGCCCTCGGTGAACTCGAGCTCCATCCCGAAGGTCTGGCCCTCTTCGACGTTCACAACGCCGTCCTTGCCGACCTTGTCGATCGCGTCGGCGATGATGTTGCCGATCTCGTCGTCGGCCGCGGAGATGGCCGCCACACGGGCGATCTGCTCCTTGCCGCCGACGTCCTTCGACTGCTTCTCGCGCAGGTTCTCGACCACCTGATCGACGGCCTGCTCGATGCCGCGACGCAGCCCGAGCGGGTTGGCGCCGGCGGCCACGTTCCTGAGGCCGTGGCGGACGATGGTCTGAGCGAGCAGGGTCGCCGTGGTGGTTCCGTCGCCGGCCACGTCGTTGGTCGCGGTCGCGACCTCGCGCACCAGCTGGGCGCCCTGGTTCTGGAAGACGTCCTCGACCTCGATCTCTCGAGCGATCGTGACGCCGTCATTGGTGATGGTGGGCGCGCCGAACTTCTTGTCGAGAACCACGTAGCGGCCCTTCGGGCCGAGGGTCACCTTGACCGCATCGGCCACGGCGTCGACCCCGTTCTGCAGCGCGGCTCGCGCCTCCTCGTCGTACTTCAGCTCCTTGTGAGCCATGTGTCTGTTTCCTCCTTCCGAAGTTCTTCCTTACGCGACCTTCGCGAGCACATCTGACTCGCGCAGGACGAGCAGGTCCTCGCCGTCGACAACGATGTCGGTGCCTCCGTACTTGGAATAGAGGACCTCGTCGCCCTCGTCCACGTCGAGCGGGCGGCGAGTGCCGTCCTCGTTGACGACGCCGTCACCGACGGCGAGCACCTTGCCCTTCTGGGGCTTCTCCTTTGCTGTGTCGGGGAGGACGATCCCGCTTGCGGTCGTCTCCTCCTCCTCGACCGCCCGAACGATCAGGCGGTCGCCTAGCGGCTTCAGGTTCATTGGCATTCCTCCTGGGTGAAATAGGCGATTAAAAGCTGTTCGGGAGATTTGGCACTCTCGATGGGAGAGTGCCAGACAGTCAGTCTAGCCGAGCGCGAGCACCGGCTGTGGCCAGCGTCTGAAGCCGACGCCCTAGTCGACCGCGAGCAGGGGGACGCCGAGCAGCCGCGCCAGGCCCCGTCCGCCGTTTCGCATCACGTAATCGTGGTTGACGGCGAAAATCGGCCGCGCCACGGGCGAGAGCAGGTTCATCCAGGACCTGGTCGTGCGGACATTCCACTCGTAGAGGACGGCCGTCACACCGTCCTGCTCGAACAGCCGCCAGCGGCCGCTACCGGCCAGCTCTCCACTGGCGTCCCCCTCGAGCAGCTCCGGCCGCTCCACCTTGGTCGTGCGCACGAAGAACTCGAGGCGGTAGGGGAGCCTCGACTTCCAGACGTAGCGGCCGTACTGGCCGATCCCGTCCTCGTCGCCCTCCTCGAGCTTGTCCGCCTCGAGTACTCCCTTCCACCATTCCGGCCAGCGCTCGGAGTCGTAGATCGCCTCCCAGACAGGTTCGCGCTCGGCCTCGAGGAGCCAGGTCGTGAGGAAGCGGTACTCGGCCAAGGCGCTCGGCGCGACGGTGTCAGTTGCGCGACGGTGTCTCGCCGTTGCCGAATTGGGTGGATGGCCGCTCGACGATCTGGGAGAAGCGGATCACCGTGACCGTGTCGTCCTCGGAGATCGACCGCGTGTAGATCGTCTGCAGGAAATCCACGGTCTCCTCGGTCCGGCGGAACTCGGGATTGTCGTGCTCGATGTCCCGGGGAGAGAGGTCACCGACCCTCTTCACCTCGACGTCCTCGATCACGGCGGCGAAGATCTTCTCGCGCGGCTGATGGCGATACCCGACGGTGATCCATACGACCTGGCCGCGCTTGTACTTGCGCGACTTGTCGCCCAGCCGGATCGTCGCCGTCTTGCGCCCGCTGCGCAGCTGATCGACGAAGACCGGCGAGTAGAAGTTGAGGACGTAGAGAGCCGCGTTCACGGCCCGAGCCTACTTCAGTCAGAAGGCTCGAAGCCCTCGGCGCCGATCAGGGGAACGAAGCGGCAGGGCCCGATCGTCTCCTGGCGCAGATCACCGTTCTCGCGGATGAACGCGGTGAGCAGGTCGGCGGTTCCGGTCGCGATAGGCACGACCAGTCGCCCGTCTGGCGCCAGCTGTGAGAGAAGGCTGTGCGGAGCCTCCGGCGAGGCCGCGTGCACCGCGATCGCGTCGTACGGCGCTCGCTCGGCGTAGCCGCGACTGCCGTCGCCGACGATCACCTCGACATTCCCGATGCCGAGCTCGTCCAGCCGCGCTCGCGCCCACTCGCCGAGCTCCGGGACCCTCTCGATGCTGACGATGTGATCCGCGAGGTGCGAGAGAACCGCGGCGGAGTAGCCGGATCCGGTCCCGATCTCGAGCACGAGCTCGTCGCCCCGCAGGCTGAGCGCCTGGCAGATTGCGGCGACGACCCAGGGCTGGGAGATCGTCTGTTCGTGGCCGATCGGCAGGGCCGAGTCGTTATAGGAGCTTCGCCGCACGCCCTCGGGGACGAAGTGCTCGCGTGGGACCGCGTCCATAGCGAGCAGGACGCGCTCGTCCGAGATGCCGCGGCGGCGGAGCTGACGCTCCACCATCGAATGGCGCTGTTCGGTGAAGTCGGTGGAGCGTCCTAGGGGCACTCAAAAAATGTAGGCGTCGAGCCGTTCGGGCTCGATCACGGTGACCCGGCCGCGTCCGACCTGGACGACGCCGGCGCGCTCGAGCGTGGCGAGGAAGCGGCTGACGCTCTCGCGGGAGGTGCCGGCCATCTGGGCGAGGTCGGACTGGCGCAGCCGGATCGTGAC
>DASTAI010000348.1:0-5714 GCA_035712865.1 Solirubrobacterales bacterium | reverse complement strand
GACTCCGAGATGCCGCTGGCGAGCGTGTCGATGTCCTCCATCGCGTCGTAGTCGCCCAGCAGGCCGAAGTCGATGCCGCCCTTGTAGCTGATGATCGCGATCGCGAGCGCGTGATTCTCGGGCAGGAAGGCGACCGGGAAGACGTCCTGAAGCTCTCGACCGAGCACGTAGAGGGGGATCTGCGGACCGGGGACGTTCGTGACGATCAGGTTGAAGAGACGGGTGGAGAAGTTGAGCCGCGACGCCTGCGCGAGCAGCGTCGGCGGGGCGAAGTCGTTGAAGCGCGAGATCACTTCGGCGCCGAGGGCCTGCTTGGAGTCCTTGACCCCGTCCATGGCCCGGCTCACCACCTCCAGCCGCTTCACCGGATCCTCGATGTAGACGGGGAGCGGGCCCCGCATCGCGGCGAGCCGGTTGCCCAGCTGCCCGTGCTCGTCGTCGGTCCTGATCGACACCGGCACCAGGGCGCGCAGCTCGAGCCCCGCCAGCTTGACACCGCGGCTTCGCAGCCAGCTTCGCAGCGCGCCGCTGACGACCGCCAGAACGACGTCATTGACGGTGCCGCCGAGGATGTTCTTGATCTTCTTGAAGTCCTCGAGCTCCGCCCGGGTCCAGGCGAACCGCCGGTGCGAGCCGATCTCGACGTTCAGCGGCAGCTCGGGCGCGGGATTGGTCAGGTTCCAGGCGACCTCGGCGAGCGCCTCGCCGGCCTCGACCACCTTCTCGGTCGTGCGCACCGGGTCGCTTGCGGCTCGGAGGGCGCGGCGGGCGAGCTTGAAGGGGGTCTCTGCGGCGCCGACCAGGCCACGGGCCGCGAGCTCCTGGGGTGAGGGCGTCGGCCGCGGCACCCAGTCGCGGTCCGGCTCGATCGGCTCCGGCACCGGCTTGAGGTCGAAGAGGACGGTGCCGATGTCGACCCCCGAGATCCCATCGACGAGCGCGTGATGCGTCTTGGTGATCAGGGCGAAGCGGTTTCGCTCGAGGCCCTGGACCAGCCAGAGCTCCCAGAGCGGCTTCGAGCGATCGAGGGCCTGCGAGAAGAGGCGCCCGGCGATGTTGCGGAGCTGCTCCTCCGACCCCGGCGCCGGAAGCGCTGAATGGCGCACGTGGTAGCTGAGGTTGAAGCTCGGGTCGTCGACCCAGAAGGGCCTCCCGGTCTCCACCGGGGGGAAGGCGAGCCTCTGACGGAACCGGGGGACCAGATGCAGCCGGCTGTCGACGTGCGCCAGGAAATCCTCGTAGCCGGGCGGAGGCCCTTCGAAGACGAGGATCGCACCCACGTGCATGTGCGCGCTCGAGGTCTCGTTCGTCAGGAACGAGGCATCGGTCGAGCTCAGTCTGTCCATGTGTCCCTGTGCCACCGTCGCAAGCGTAACCCCTCCGCCTGGAGGCACGGCCGCTACCCTTCGCGCGGGCGTGGCGACCAACTCCGAAACCCCCATTTCGGCCCCCTCCAGGGTGCTGTTGGCGGCCCCGCGCGGCTACTGCGCGGGCGTCGACCGGGCCGTTGAGACGGTCGAGCACGCGCTGGACCTCTACGGCGAGCCGGTCTACGTGCGAAAGGAGATCGTGCACAACAAGCACGTCGTCCACGAGCTCGAGAAGCGGGGGGCGATCTTCGTCGATCAGGAGACCGACGTTCCGGAGGGCGAGATGGTCGTCTTCTCCGCGCACGGCGTCGCCCCGAGCGTTCACGCCAACGCCGCCGAGCGGAACCTGCGCACGATCGACGCCACCTGCCCGCTGGTCACCAAGGTCCACGTCGAAGCGCGGAAGTTCGCGGCGGACGGGTACACGATCGTGCTGGTCGGGCACGAGGGCCACGAAGAGGTCGAGGGCACGATGGGGGAGGCCCCCGAGCGGACGGTCCTGGTCCAGATGGAGGCCGACGTCGACGAGCTCGAGGTGGACGACCCCGACCGCATCGCGTACATCACGCAGACGACGCTGTCGGTGGACGAGACCAGCTCGATCATCGACCGCCTGAAGGAGAAGTTCCCGAACGCGACCGGTCCGAAGACCGACGACATCTGTTACGCGACGACGAACCGGCAGGCGGCCGTCAAGGAGCTGGCCCGCCACTGCGAGCTCGTGCTGGTGATCGGCTCGACCAATTCCTCCAATTCGAACCGCCTCGTCGAGGTCGCCCGGGAGCACGGCGCGGCGTCGTACCTGATCGACAACCACATGCAGGTCGACGAGACGTGGCTGGAGGGCGTGGAGACGGTCGGGATCACCTCAGGCGCCAGCGCACCGGAGGAGCTGGTCGAGAAGCTCGTCGCCTTCTTCCAGGAGCGGGGCGCGGACGATGTCTCCGAGCTCCGCACGGTCAACGAGGACGTTCGCTTCATGCTTCCCGGCGAGATCCGCAAGGAGCTCGCCACCCCAAGCGGCTAGGTGAACAGGCCCTCGCCCACGTAGCCGCCCTGGCGTGTCCCGGGAGGGACGGCGAAGACGGCGCTGGAGGTGTGCTTGATGTACTCATTGAGCGCGTCCGAGGAGCCGAGGCGCCTCTGGATCTCCTCGAACTGGGTCTTCGGGTTCTTCTGGAAGCAGATGAAGAAGAGGCCGGCATCGACCTCCCCCAGCTCCTCGACCACGCCGTCGGTGAACGAGTAGCCGCGGCGGAGGATCTCCGTGCCGCCATTCAGCTCCGAGGACGCGAGCCGGACATGTGCGTCCTTGGGAATCACCAGCTTGCCGTTCCGGCGGGCGGAGAGATCGAGAGGATCGAACTCGTCCTTCTCGCCGAGAGGCGCGCCCGAGTATTTCTGCCTGCCGATGGTGTCCTCCTGATCGACCAGGGGGGAGCGGTCCCAGATCTCGATCAGCATCCGGATCCGGCGGGTCACCATGTAGGTGCCGTCGGTCATCCAGGGGACGTCGTCTCCCCGGCCGAGCCAGACGAACTCCTGCATCGCATCGGTGTCCTCGGCGTGCAGGTTCTTGGTGCCGTCCTTGAATCCCATCAGGTTGCGCGGGGTCGCCTGGCTGCGGGTCGTGCTCGACGTACGGCCGAAGCCGAGCTGCGACCAGCGCACGACGATGGCGCCCCGACCGAGCCTGGCGAGGTTGCGAACGGCGTGGAAGGCGACCTGTGGGTCGTCCGAGCACGCCTGGACGCAGAGATCCCCTCCGGAGCGGGTCAGGTCGAGGACGTCGCTCGGCAAGGGGTCGATCTGCCGCAGCGCGTGAGGCCTCTTGGAGGCGAGGCCGAAGCGGTCGCGGCCATCCTTCTCGAAGAGGTCAGGCCCGAGACCGAAGGTGATTGTGAGGCTCGCCGGCCGCAGGCCGACCGTCTCACCGGTGTCATCGGGCGGCGCCAGAAGAGTGTTGTTCTCGTCGCCGACCATCTTGCCCTCGGTCATCACACAGGCCGCCTGGCTCCACTCGCGCAGCAGGTCGCGGAGCTCGTCGGCGGTGTCGATGGTGAGATCGAAGGCGGCAAAGTGCAGACGGTCCTGGGCGGGCGTCTCGATTCCCGCCTGGCGGGTGCCGTAGAAGGAGACGGTCTCGTCGAGGTGGGTCGAACCCTCCGCTGACTCGCGGCCGACCAGGTAGCCGGCTCCTCCCAGGCCGATCCCGACCCCGGCCACGCCCGCGCCCGCCAGCAGCCGGCGCCTGGTGAGTGAGTGGCTTTCCTCCCCGCTGAACCCCTGCTTCTTAGGCATCCCTAATTCGGGAACCCTAACAAGACCGGCGGGGTCTGTCGGAGTCAGCGGCCGGTGCCGCCGCTGAAGTCGCCGGTGCCGCCCCCGGTCGTGGGCGAGGGGTAGGTGGAGGTCCCGTAGCCGTAGCTGGACGAGCCGGAGCTGGAGCTGTAGGAACCCGACGCGGTGTGCTTGCCGTGGAAGGACTGGAGGTCGGGCAGCTCGGATGGGACCTGGAAGTCCGGACACTCGCCTCCCTGCGCGGCCTCCATGTAGGAGCGCCAAATCGGCCCGGAGGTGGGGCCGCCGAACCCGGTCTCATCCCGCGAGAGCGGGTGGCCGGTCCAGACCGCGGTGGAGTACATGGGGGTGTAGCCGACGAACCAAGCGTCCGAGAGCCCCTCGCTGGTGCCTGTCTTGCCGGCCTCGGACTGACAGCCGATTGACGTGTACCCGGCGCCCGTGCCGCTGGTGATAACTCCCTCCAGCACCTTCGTCACCTCGTAGGCCTCCCCGTCCGTGAGCACCCGCTTGCCCTCGCTCGCGCTGGGCTCGTCGACCTTGCCGCCGGGGAAGACCACGCGGTCGATCGCCGTCGCGTCGTGATGCACGCCGCCGTTGGCGAGCGTGGCGTAGGCGTCGGCCTGCTCGAGGGGGGTGACGCCGACGCTGAGGCCACCGATCGCGTCGGCGGGCGGGATGAAGCAGTTCGGGCCGATCTTGCATGGGATGGCCCGTGCCCCCTTGATCCCGAGCGGCGAGGTGATCCCCATCTCGTAGGCGGTCTTGGCGATGTTGGCCGGCCCGACGTCAAGGCCGAGCTGGGCGAAGACGACGTTCACCGACTCCCAGGTGGCCTGCGTCAGCGCCATCGTGCCGCCCCCCGGCTCGGCGTTGTTGACCGTCCAGGTCCCGCCGCCCGGGGTGTCCAATGTGATCGGCGAGGTGCCGTTGTAGTAAGTCGAGTCCGGGTCGATGCCCTGCTTGACCGCCGTGGTCAGGTCGTAGACCTTGAACGAGGAGCCCGGCTGGCGCTGGGCGTGGGCGGCGAAGTTGAACTGGCTGTCGGGGGAGTACCGCTGGGTGGAGGCGAGCGCGACGATCTCGCCGTTCGAGGGGTCGATCGAGGCAAGCGCCGACGCCGGCCCGCCATCGGGGTAGCAGACCGAGCAGGAGTCCACCGCGCTCTGCGCGGCCGCCTGAAGCTGCGGCTGGATGGTCGTGTAGACCTTGAGGCCGCCGTTCTGGACCGTGTTCAGGCCGTAGCGATCCTCCAGCTCCTGCTTGACCAGGTCGAAGATGTACGGCTGCCGGATCCGGCTGTACTGGTCCCCCGGATTCAGATCGAGGTCCTGGCCGATCGCGTCCGTGAACTCGCTGGAGGTGATGTAGCCCTGCTGCTCCATCGCCTGCAGGACCTCGTTGCGCCTGGCCAGGGCCGCCCGCGGGTTCAGCAGCGGGTTGTACTGGGACGGAGCCTGCGGCAGCCCCGCGATCATCGCCGCCTCCGGCAGGGTCAGGTCGCGGGCGTGCTTCGAGTAGTAGGTCTCGGCCGCCGCCTCGACGCCGATCGCGGTCGCGCCCTCGTTCGTGCCGTAGGGGGCCGTGTTCAGGTACCTGGTCAGGATCCAGTCCTTCGAGTGCTGGTCCTCCTCCTCGTTGGCCAGGTGGGCCTCGATGATCTTTCGCCGCAGGGTGTCCTGGGGGTTTGCGATGTAGAGGTTGCGGACCAGCTGCTGCGTGATCGTCGAGCCGCCCTCCCGGGGCTTGCCGCCGGCGACCAGGTCCTCCCAGCCCGCGCGGACGATCGCCGACGGGTCGATGCCGCCATGGCTGTAGAAGCGGCGGTCCTCGATCGCGACCGTCGCGTCCTTCAGGTCCTGCGGGATGTCCGCGCTGGCGATCGGCTGCCGGATCTTGTCGGAGTGGATCACCCCGATCAGGGATCCGTCGGCGGCGTAGATCTTCGACACCGACCCCTTCGTGATCGGTCTCAGCGAGGCGAGCGAAGGCGCGGAGTCGTAGACGCTGATCACCCAGACGGCGCCCGCGACCACGCCGATT
>DASTAI010000347.1:0-5756 GCA_035712865.1 Solirubrobacterales bacterium | reverse complement strand
ACGGACGCTCTGGAGCCAGAGCGCCGCCATGCGCTCTCGGTCATCCCGCAGGCGGGAGAACGCCGAGAACAGCACCTCCGCGATCGGGATCACGATCACGGACAGCGGCAGAATGACCGTGCTCATTGCAAATGACCAGGCGCCGAGCTCGGTGATGCCGACGAGCTTCCCGATCAGCAGGGTGAGGACGAGAAGCTCGAGGAGCCTGGCCCAACGGCCGCCCGCGATGCGCATTGCATAGGAGCCCAGCCGGCGAAAGTCTGTGCGTGAGAACTCGAAGGTGGGCCGCCAGGAAGCGCGCCACCAGAGAGCGACCGCAAACGTCCCCAGCAGGACGATCTGCTGGAGCACGAGCGCCCACGAGCCCGCACCGGCGACGGCCGCGACCACCGCGAAGACGCTTGAGATGGCGATGGCGAACCAATAGCGGAGCTCGATGCTCCGAAATCTCATCTCGCGCATGAACACGGCCTGACTTGTCACCCCGATCGAGCAGATGGCGAAGGTGAGGCCACCGACGGCGACCATCGTCCCCACCTGGGGCTCGTCGAGAAAGCTCCCAACGGGCCCCGCCGCCGCCGCGAAGAGGGCTGTGAGGGAGATTCCGAATGCGAGTCCCGCCCAGAACGTCGTTGAGCGCGCGCGCCGACTGGCTTTGTCCACCTGTACCAGCGCCGAGCTCATGCCCATATCAGCAACGGTCGGAGCGAAGGCGGCGAGGGCGATTGCGATCGCGGCGGCGCCGTAGTCGGCGGGAGTGAGCAGACGGGCGAGGATCAGCACCGTCGCCAGGCGCACGACCTGGACAAAGACCTGGCCCGTCAGCTTCCAGCCGACACCGACCCCGACCAGCCGCTCCATCTGGTCGAGGTCAGCCTCTTGGCTCGGTGGCGCTTGTGCACTCGCGCTCTCGGTGCGCCCCATTCACACTAAGAACGCCGGGGGCGCACCGGGTCTTCCACTCTCCCCCGGGCCGTCAGGAGCCGTTCTGCAGTAGCGCGATGGCCTCGTCCCGATTTCGGACGCCGAGCTTGCGCACCGCGGCGGCGCAATGCCTGCGCACGGTGACCGGCGAGAGGTTCAGCCGCTGGGCGATCCCGGAGCCGCTCACCCCGTCGCACATCAACTCGAGGATCTCCCACTCGCGGGAGGTCAGCTCGGTGCTGCCGTTGCGACCCGCGACGAATCGGTGGCCTTCAACCGTCTGGAGGTCTCTGACCAGCTCCGTCACCAGGACGCGGGGAATCGCCGACTCGCCTGCGAGCTCGCCGTTGAGGGCGTCGGGAATGCGGTTCGGATCCATCGACTTGACCAGGTATCCCGATGCCCCCGCACGAATCACGTCGATCATGTCGTTTCGATCCGCCGTGTCGGCCAGCACCACGACTCGCGTCTCGGGGACCTTCTGCGACACCTCGCGCACGACCCGGATGCCGCTCCCGGGAATTCCGTAATCCACCAGGCAGAGGGCGGGGCGCTCGCGCACGCACTGCTCGATCCCGGTCTCGGCGCTGCTCGCTTCCGCCCTGACGTCGAAGCCGGCGCCTTCGAGGATCCCTCGCAGGTAGCTCCGGGCCAGTGGCTCCGCGCCGACCAGGACGATTGCCGGCGGCCTATCGGACATAGTCACTCAAAGCCGAGCATTTGATGCGCCTCGACCATCCTGTCCCCAAGTGATACGAGAGCTGTCCGGCCCCCGGGTGAAGCACTTGATACCTCTGCGGCCACACAGCCGCGCCCATCTGGGTTCTGGCCGCGGTCTCCGTCTCTTCCGAAATCCGGACCCGCGTCCCTTGCGAATCACTTGGGAGTTCCGGATAGTTGCTCCCACCGTCAATCACGAAGGTATTCCGACCCGGGGATGCTGCGCATCCGAACTTCCTACGGATCAGCAAAAAACCCGATTAGCGGGTAGTTCTAACGATCGCAACCTTTTGCGCAGTGGCGCGGGCTAGAGGCCGAGGGTCTTGGCGATGATCCCGCGCTGGATCTCGGAGGTGCCGCCGTAGATCGTGGAGACGAGGGTGGAGCGGACGAGGCGCTCCATGTCGTACTCGGAGGAGTAGCCGTAGCCGCCCATCATCTGCATGCCCTCGAGGGCGACGCGCTGTGCGGTCTGCGTCACGAACAGCTTCACCATCGAGGCCTCCTTGGGGAGCATACGGTCCGGGTCCTCGTCGGTGAGGGTGGCGACCCACCAGGTCATGAGCCGGGCCGCCTCGAGATCGGTGGCGAGGTCGGCGAAGCGGTGCTGAAGCGCCTGGAAGGAGCCGATGGGTCGGCCGAACTGCTTTCGCTCCTTCGCATAGGCGAGGGCGTCGTCGAAGGCGCGCTGGCCGACGCCGAGCATGGTGGCCGCGAGGATGAGGCGCTCGGTGTTGAGGCCGGCCATGAGCTGGGTCCAGCCGTGGTCCTGCTCGCCGAGGAGCTGCTCGGCCGGGACCTCACAGTCGTTGAAGTAGACGGTGTTGGTCTCGCGTCCGCCCATGGTGTCGATGGGGGTCATCTCCATGCCGTCCGTGCCGACCGGGACGAAGATCATGGAGAGGCCTTCGTGCTTGTTCTCGCCCTTGGTGGTGCGGCAGACGACGAGGACGTGATCCGAGATGCGGGCGTTGGAGATGAAGACCTTCTGTCCCTTGATGACGTAGCCGCCGTTCGAGCGGACCGCCTCCGTGGTGAGTGAGCCGACGTCCGAGCCGGATTCGGGCTCGGTCATTGCGATGGCCTCCACCGATCCGTTGGAAATGCCGCCGAGGATCGCCTGCTTCTGCTCATCGGTGCCGAACCGCTTGGTTGCGCCGGCCACGATCAGGGTGGTGGCGTAGCCGCCGATGGGGGCGAGGCCGCGCGACGTCTCCTCCATGAAGAGGCACGCGTCGAGCATGGTGCCGCCGGAGCCGCCGAACTCCTCGGGGATGGTGAGACCGAGCCAGCCGAGGTCGGCCATCTGCTGGTAGAGGCCGGAGTTGTGGAGCTCGGTGTAGCGGTCGGTGAGCTGCTCCCGCTGCTCGGGGGTGCCGCACTCGCGCCGGCAGAAGTCGCGGATGGCGGAGACGAAGTCGCGCTGCTCGTCTGAGAGCTTGAAGTCCACGGCGCGGGGAGCCTACTGCCCGGGTGCCGGTGTGCCTCCGTCGTTGCCGGACTGGTCCGGGAGGTTCGGGGTGCGGACGTCCGGCGCATCGACCTTGTCGATCTCCGTGTTGATCCGGTCGATGAGGCCGGAGACGCTCGACTCGGTCGTGTCGAGGGCGGTGGCGACGACGATGAAGACGATCACGGCTGCGATGGAGAGGAAGGTGCCGAGGAAGCCGGCGAGGCGGCCGATTCGGGCCCATGGGCGGTGGCCGAGTTGGCGGCGTTCCGCGTTGCGGATGCCGATGGTGCCGAGGACGATCGCCGCGATTCCGCAGGGCAGGGCGATGAAGAAGCCGCCGGTGCTGAGGAAGACGAGGAGGATCGAGAGGGGGCCGAGGAAGAGTGCGGCGAGGGCGGGAATGTTGCCGGGCTGGTGCGGTGGGGGCGCGAGGCGGCGGGGTGCGGTCCGGCGCATCGGCTTGTTGTGTGCGGTGCGGCGGAGTCCGACGAGGGTGTCGCCGAGTTGGAGCTGGTCGCCAGTGTCGAGCTCGACCGGGCCGGAGATCCGGTTGCCGTTGACGAAGGTGCCGTTTGAGGAGCCGAGGTCCTCAACCATGACGCCGCCGTCGTGTGGGAGGACGCGGGCGTGGCGGCGGGAGACGCCGGGGTCCGCGATGACGAGATCCGCGGTCGAGTGCTCGCGGCCGAGGATGACCTCGCCGTCGACGGGGAGCTCGCTGCCGGCCCCTGCGCCTTGCTGGATGACCAGTGAGGAGTCGTCCGGTGGCATGCCGAAGAGCCCGGAGCCGGACTTGAACCGGCGACCCCTTCCTTACCATGGAAGTGCTCTACCAACTGAGCTATCCGGGCGCGCCCCCACTGTAGCGAGGGTTTTCGGAGGCGAGGATCAGGGGTGGAGGGAGAGGCGCTGGCCGTTCATGCGGCCCGCGGAGTCCGAGCAGAGGAAGGCGATTGCGTCGGCCAGGTCCTCGGCCGGGGTGAAGGTGGGGCGCTCGGCGGCGGGGTTCTCCTCGCGCAGCCCGGGGGTCTCGATCGCGTTGACAACGATGATGTTGGCCGTCGCTCCCGAGCCGGCGAAGGAGTCGGCCAGCGCGAGGGTCCAGGCCTCGGCGGCGGCCTTGGCGGAGGCGTAGGCGGCGTTGGTGTTCTCGGGGTTCTGGGCGGCGGCCGCGGAGACCAGGACGAAGCGGCCGTGCTCGCTGGACGTCAGGGAGGCGTGGAAGGCGCGGGTGGTGAGCTGGAGGGTGCGGACGAGGAGGCCGTGGAGGAAGTCGTAGTCGGCGAGGTCGAAGGCGTGGATGGGATCGCCGCCGCGGTAGCCGCCGACGAGGTGGAGAAGGCCGTCCACGTGGCCGAACTTCTCGGCGGTGGAGGCGGCCCAGTCGTCGGTCTGGGATTCGTCGAGGAGGTCGACGGCGCGGGGGTCGACGCGCTCGTCAGGGAGTCCGATCTGCTGGGCTACGGAGTCGGCGATCTCCTGGCTGCGGTCCGCGAGAGAGAGGTCGGCGCCGGCGTCGGCGAGACGCTGTGCAACGACCGGGCCGAGCCCGCCGCCCGCCCCGGCGATGGCGATCACTCGTCCGTCGAGATCGGTCATGGAGCGGACGCTATCGGCTGTCGTGAACCCTGCTGCGATTTCGTCAAACATCGGTTGCGTTCATCCCGCCACGCGTGTTCGACTCGAACGTATGTTCCCTACATGCCAAAGGGATTTCATCCGCGACGACAGGGCGATGTGGGTGAAGCGACAGCGATCAACTGGCTGACCCGTATCGGCGCCTGTGTCGCGTTCCCGCTCTTCCACAGTCCCGACTATGACCTGATCGCGGATCTGGCCGGAGCGATGCTTCGAGTCCAAGTGAAGACCTCGACCCATCGGCCCAGTACACAGAACTTCGCCATACAGCTCTCGACGTCCGGCGGCAATCAGAGCTGGACCGGAACGGTCAAGACATTCGATCCGGCACGGGTCGACTTCCTCTTCGCCTTGGTCGCCGACGGTAGGTGTTGGTTCATTCCATCCCACGAGATCGAGGGCAGACGAGCCATTTCCCTCGGCGGCACCAAGTACTCCGAGTTCGAAATCGAGCGGGCGGCACCGATCAGTCGCCCTGATGAAGGCAGCTCTAAACTCAGCGTCCGAAGGGGGGGCGCCGGAGTTGGAGAGCCGGGCCAGACTGTAAATCTGGTGGCCATGCCTGAGTGGGTTCGATTCCCACCCCCCCCACCTCCCGTACACGCCCAAGCGGACGAACCGCGCCCGACGCAGCCCGCCATCGGCCGCACCAAGTTGTCATCGCACCATCAGGTGGCCGTCCCACGAGCGGTCGCTTCGGCCTGCGATCTCACGCCCGGCGACCGCTTCCGCGTCGAATCCGCCGGCACCGGCCGCTTCGTCATGACCCGCATCGAGGAGTACGCCGCGGAACATGCTTCGCAGCTGGCCCTTTCCGCCGGCGAGAAAGATCCGGCTGGGGCCGAACGCCGCGCCCCCGACTGAGCGGGGGTTGGTCGATTGCTCCCCAGGCAGGAACCGAGCGAGTCGGTGAAAGCTGCCGGGGTCCGGCCCCAGCCGGCCGACCACCTATCGAGCAGAGGATCTAACCCCGAGACCGCCGAGTCAAACCCGTACCGCTAGCCGAGACCCCGCAGACACT
>DASTAI010000346.1:0-4899 GCA_035712865.1 Solirubrobacterales bacterium | reverse complement strand
TCCGAGGCCTTCAAGGAAGCGCAGGGCAACGGCGGCAGGGTCTTCGTCGCGACGCCCGTCTTCGACGGCGCGAAGGTCGAGGAGGTAGACGAGGCGCTGATGCGCTGGCAGGAGGAGCACTCCGACTCGCCGATCCAGTTCGAGATCGACACCAAGCGCCGGGCCGGCGACCGCTGCTCGGGCAAGGTGCGCCTCTACGACGGGCGGTCGGGTGAGCCCTACGAGTCCGAGGTGACCGTCGGCTACATGTACATCCTGAAGCTGCTGCACCTGGTCGACGACAAGATCCACGCGCGTTCGACCGGCCCCTACTCGCTCGTCACCCAGCAGCCGCTGGGCGGCAAGGCGCAGTTCGGCGGCCAGCGCTTCGGCGAGATGGAGGTTTGGGCGCTGGAGGCCTACGGGGCCGCCTACACGCTGCAGGAGATGCTCACCGTCAAGTCAGATGACACCGTCGGCCGCGTCAAGGCCTACGAGGCGATCGTCAAGGGCGAGAACATCCCCGAGCCCTCGATCCCGGAGTCCTTCAAGGTGCTGCTGAAGGAGATCCAGAGCCTCTCGCTCGACGCCAACGTCGTCTCCGAGGGAGGCGAGGTGGAGATGTCCGAGGAGGAGGACGACCTGCTGAAGGCCGCCGAGGAGCTGGGCATGGACCTGACCGGGGTCCGCGCCGACGCCTCCAACGGCGCCGCCGACGAGGCCGAGGAGCAGGTGGTGGACGGCGACGGCAAGGCCGAGGAAGCGGAGGCGAAGAAGTGAGCCTCCGCTCCAGCGACCTGCCTCACCCACTGAGTTACGACACGAAACGGACCTGAATTGATCGACATCAACAACTTCGACGCAATCGAGATCGGGCTTGCCTCGAGCAAGAAGATCCGCTCCTGGAGCTGGGGCGAGGTCACCAAGCCCGAGACGATCAACTACCGGACGCTGAAGCCCGAGAAGGACGGCCTCTTCTGCGAGCGCATCTTCGGTCCCACCAAGGACTGGGAGTGCTACTGCGGCAAGTACAAGAGGGTCCGCTACAAGGGCATCGTCTGCGAGCGCTGCGGCGTCGAGGTGACCCGCTCGAAGGTTCGCCGCGAGCGCATGGGCCACATCGACCTGGCCGCGCCGGTCTCGCACATCTGGTTCTTCAAGGGCGTCCCGAGCCGCATCGGCTACCTGATCGACATGGCTCCCAAGGAGCTCGAGAAGGTCCTCTACTTCGCGGCCTCGGTGATCACCTGGGTCGACGAGGAGGCCCGCCAGAAGGACCTCGCGAAGCTCGAGAAGGAGGTCGAGAAGCAGGCCGGCGAGTACGAGCGTGAGCGCGAGCAGCGCACCCAGGAGCTCAATGAGTCCCTGAAGCGGCGCCTCGCCTATCTCGGCGTGCCCGAGAACAAGGACGAGGAGGCCCCGCCCGCCGGCACGACTGACGGCTTCAACGAGGACGACGAGCTCTGGGCCGACACGATCTCGAACGTCAAGCGGATGAAGGCAGAGGATCGCGAGAAGACGGCGAAGGATCTGCGCAAGACCTTCGAGGCCGAGATCTCGGACACCGAGGCCTACCTCGACGAGGCCGCCGAGCGGCTGCGCGAGGTCTTCAAGATCTTCTCGGAGATGAAGCCGAAGGACGTGATCAACGACGAGACCACGTTCCGCGAGCTCAAGGACCGTTTCGGGTCGCCATTCGGCTGGGGCGAGTACTTCCGGGGCGGCATGGGGGCGGAGTCCGTGCGCGACCTGCTCGAGCAGGTGGACCTCGACGCCGAGGCCGAGCTGCTCGAGGAGATGATCAACACGGCGAAGGGCCAGAAGCAGGCCCGCGCGGTGAAGCGTCTCAAGGTGGTCGACGCCTTCCTGAAGTCAGCCAACAGGCCGGAGTGGATGGTCCTCGACGTCGTCCCGGTCATCCCGCCGGAGCTGCGCCCGATGGTGCAGCTCGACGGTGGCCGCTTCGCGACCTCGGACCTCAATGACCTCTATCGAAGGGTCATCAACAGGAACAACCGCTTGAAGAGGCTGCTCGACCTGGGCGCCCCCGAGATCATCGTCAACAACGAGAAGCGCATGCTGCAGGAGGCGGTCGACGCCCTCTTCGACAACGGGCGCCGCGGCCGTCCGGTCACCGGCCCGGGCAACCGGCCGCTGAAGTCGCTCTCGGACATGCTCAAGGGCAAGCAGGGCCGCTTCCGGCAGAACCTGCTCGGTAAGCGCGTCGACTATTCGGGACGATCGGTGATCGTCTCGGGCCCGAGCCTGAAGATCCACCAGTGCGGGCTGCCGAAGCTGATGGCGCTCGAGCTGTTCAAGCCGTTCATCATGGCCCGGCTCGTCGAGCGCAAGCAGGTCCAGAACATCAAGGCCGCCAAGAAGATGGTGGACTCGATGATCCCCGAGGTCTGGGACGTGCTCGAGGAGGTCATCCACGAGCATCCAGTGCTCCTCAACCGCGCGCCGACGCTTCACCGCCTGGGCATCCAGGCGTTCGAGCCGGTGCTGGTCGAGGGCAAGGCGATCCAGGTCCATCCGTTGGTGTGTCACGCGTTCAACGCCGACTTCGACGGCGACCAGATGGCCGTGCACCTGCCGCTGTCGGCGGAGGCGCAGGCGGAGGCGCGCATCCTGATGCTCTCCTCCAACAACATCCTCTCGCCGGCGCACGGAGCGCCGCTCGCGACCCCGACCCAGGACATGGTGTTGGGTCTCTACTACCTGACGTATTCGGAAGAGGACGTGGAGAGCCTGGATTCGTCCGCGCTCGACGAGAAGCCGCATCCGTTCCGGACGGCTCAGGAGGCCGAGCTCGCCTACGAGAACGGCATCGTCCAGCTGCACGACTACGCGGAGTACCGCCGCGCCGGCCACGAGCACTTCCTGACCACGGTCGGGCGGATCATCTTCAACGACCGTGTCGAGCGGGCGATTGCGGAGGCCCTCGGCGACGAGTACGACCCCGAGCGCTACCAGTTCGTCAACCGCTCGCTGAAGAAGCGCGACGTCAACGACATCGTCAGCGACCTGGTCCAGGCCTACGGGGCTCCGGCCGTGTCGCTCGTGCTCGACTCCTTCAAGGAGCTGGGCTTCCACTTTGCCACAGAGGCCGGAATCACGATCTCGAAGAATGACGTGGTCGCCCCGCCCGAGAAGGAGGCGATCCTCGAGAAGTACGAGGACGAGACGCAGACGATCGCCGAGCAGTACGACGACGGCTACATCACCGCCGAGGAGCGGAAGGAGGCCGTCACCTCCCAGTGGGATCGGGCGACCGAGGAGGTCGGGCGTGCGATGGAGGACAACCTCGACACGCTCAACCCGATCTTCATGATGGCCAACTCGGGAGCCCGAGGCTCGTTCAAGCAGATTCGCCAGCTGGCCGGCATGCGCGGCCTGATGGCCAATCCGAAGGGCGAGATCATCGAGCGGCCCATCAAGGCCAACTTCATGGAGGGCCTCTCGGTGCTCGAGTACTTCATCTCGACGCACGGCGCCCGGAAGGGCCTCGCGGACACCGCCCTGCGGACCGCGGACTCGGGCTACCTCACCAGGCGCCTGGTCGACGTCGCCCAGGACGTGATCGTCCGGGAGGAGGACTGCAAGACCAAGAACCTGATCGAGATGCCCGTGTTCCGGGATGGTGGCGAGCCGAACCCGAACCTGCTCGGTCGCGTGGTCGCCAAGAAGACCACGACCAAGCGCGGGCGGGAGCTGCTGAAGCGCGGCGATCTGATCGATAACGAGGAGCTCAAGGAGCTCGCCGAGGCCTTCGAGCCGGGCGACACCGACGCCCTCGTGCCGGTCCGCTCGGTCCTCAAGTGCGAGGCCCCGTCCGGCGTCTGCCGACAGTGCTACGGCGTCATGCCGGCGACCGGCGCGCTGGTTGAGATCGGTGACGCGGTCGGCATCATCGCCGCGCAGTCGATCGGCGAGCCGGGCACGCAGCTGACGATGCGGACGTTCCACACCGGCGGTGTCGCCGGCCTGGACATCACGCAGGGTCTGCCGCGTGTCGTCGAGCTGTTCGAGGCGCGCAAGCCGAAGGGTCTGGCGAAGATCGCCGAGGTCAGCGGCAAGGTCAGCGACCTCGAGGAGACCGACAAGGCCGTCAAGCTGACGATCACCGACGACAAGGGCGAGGAGCAGGCGTACTCGTTCCCGCCCCGCACGAACGTGCTGGTCGAGAAGGGCAAGAGCGTCGAGAAGGGCGACCAGCTGAACGAGGGCTCGCTCTACCCGGCGGAGATCCTGGCGCTGCGGAACCGGACCGAGACCGAGGTCTACATCGTGGCCGAGGTCCAGAAGGTCTACCGCTCGCAGGGCGTCGACATCAACGACAAGCACATCGAGTTGATCGTGCGCCAGATGATGAAGAAGGTCAGGGTGGAGTCGAAGGGCTCGACGACGCTGCTGCCGGGGGCACTCGAGGATCGCCACCGCCTCAAGCGGCTCAACAAGAAGGTGAAGGACGACGGCGGTACGCCCGCGAAGGCGGAGGAGGTGATCCTCGGGATCACCAAGGCATCGCTGGCGACCGAATCGTTCCTCTCGGCGGCCTCGTTCCAGGAGACCACCAAGGTGCTCACCGATGCTGCCCTCGAGGGCAAGCGCGACCGTCTGGTGGGGCTGAAGGAGAACGTCATCATCGGCAAGCTGATCCCGGCGGCCACCGGGCTGAAGCACTACCGCTCGCTTGAGATCGAGCCGGTGGAGCCCGCCCAGCGGCCCGAGGAGGACCTGCTCGACGAGGAGGAGCTGGCCGCCGAGCTGGGGCTCTCCGAGGACGGCGAGGAGGTCACCGAGCTGGAGGGCTTCGGTCCCTCGTTCGCCGAGGAGCTCGAGGAGCTCGCCCAGGAGATCGAGACCACCGACGGCGACGGCGAGTAGGGGCGGCTAGACCGACTCGGTTTCGCTCGG
>DASTAI010000345.1:0-17249 GCA_035712865.1 Solirubrobacterales bacterium | reverse complement strand
CGCATAGTCATCCGGGGAGCGAGGGAGCACAACCTCAAGGATGTCGACCTCGAGCTGCCTCGCAACGCCCTGATCGTGATCACCGGCCTCTCCGGGTCCGGTAAGTCGAGCCTTGCCTTCGACACGATCTACGCCGAAGGTCAGCGCCGGTACGTCGAGTCCCTCTCGGCCTACGCACGGCAGTTCCTGGGCCTGATGGAGAAGCCCGACGTCGACTCGATCGACGGCCTCTCGCCGGCGATCTCGATCGACCAGAAGACCACGTCGCGGAACCCACGTTCCACGGTCGGGACCGTGACGGAGATCTACGACTACCTGCGCCTGCTCTGGGCGCGAATCGGAAAGCCGCACTGCCCCGAGTGCGGCGAGCCGATCGAGGGACAGTCGATCGAGCAGATCACAGACCGCGTGATGACCCTCGAGGAGGGCACGCGGTTCATGGTGATGGCGCCGGTCGTCAGGGGCAGGAAGGGCGAGTTCGAGAAGCTCTTCGAACAGTTCCGGCTCGAGGGCTACAGCCGGGTCCGCGTCGACAACGAGCTGCGCCGACTCGACGAGGAGATCAAGCTCGACAAGAAGTACAACCACGACATCTCGGTCGTCGTCGACCGCCTGGTGATGAAGGGGGACCTGCGCCGGCGGCTCTCCGAGTCGGTCGAGGCCGCGGCGGCACTCGCGGGAGGCGTCGTCGAGGTGGAGGTGCTGGAGGAGGGGAGCACCGGCGAGGCGAGGGAACGGGAGTCCGGTGAGAACGTCGGGGGCGTCAAGGGGGCGAAGGGCGCGGGCCAGCTGCCGGAGGGCGTGGCCGATCGCCTCACCTTCAGCGAGCGCTTCGCCTGCCTCAACTGCGGCACCTCGATCCCCGAGCTCGAGCCGCGAATCTTCTCCTTCAACTCACCGCACGGCGCCTGCGAGCGCTGTCACGGGCTCGGCTTCCAGCGGGTCGTCGACCCCGAGCTGGTGGTGCCCGATCCGACGCTGTCGCTGGGAGAGGGCGCCCTGCAGCCCTGGCGGACGGGGCATTCCCGCTACTGGAAGCGGCTGATCGAGGCCGTCGCCGACGACTACGACGTCGACATCGACACTCCCTGGCAGGACCTCTCCTCGGAGGACCGCGAGATCTTCCTCTACGGCACCGGCGGTGAGCGCCACAAGGTGAACTACACGAACCGCTTCGGGCGCCGGCGCTCCTACAGCGTCCGTTTCGAGGGGATCGTCAACAACCTCGAGCGCCGCTACGACGAGACCGACTCCGACTCGGTCCGGGAGCGCGTCGAGGGTTACATGGCCGAGCAGCCATGCCCGGTGTGCAAGGGAGCAAGGCTGCGGCCCGAGAGCCTCGCGGTCCAGGTCGGCGGGATCTCGATCCACGAGTACACGGAGATGTCGGCGCGGGCGGCGCTGAGCTGGATCAACGAGCTCGAGATGACCGACACCGAACGCGCCATCGCCCGGCTGCTGGTGCGCGAGGTCACCGAGCGTCTCGCCTTCCTCGACAACGTCGGGGTCGGCTACCTGAACCTGGCGCGCTCCGCGCGCACCCTCTCGGGTGGCGAGGCACAGCGGATCAGGCTGGCGACCCAGATCGGCTCGAGCCTGGTCGGGGTGCTCTACATCCTCGACGAGCCGTCGATCGGCCTGCACCAGCGCGACAACGCGAAGCTGATCCAGACGCTCGAGCGCCTGCGCGACCTGGGAAACACGGTGATCGTGGTCGAGCACGACGAGGGCACGATGCGCTCGGCGGACCACCTGCTTGACCTCGGCCCGGGCGCGGGCGAGCACGGCGGTCACGTGATCGCCGAGGGGACTCCGGCGGAGGTCGAGACCGATCCCGCGTCGCTGACCGGGCAGTACCTGGCGGGTCAGCGGCAGATCGAGATTCCCGAGCGCCGGCGGGAGCCACGCGGCGAGCTCGTCGTCCGCGGGGCTCGCCAGCACAACCTGAAGCGGATCGACGTCCCGATCCCGCTCGGCGTTTTCTGCTGCGTCACGGGCGTCTCGGGATCCGGGAAGTCCACGCTGATCAACGAGACGCTGTATCCGGCCGTTGCGAACCGGCTCCACCAGGCGAAGCTCCGGCCCGGGACTCACGACCGGATCGAGGGGATCGAGCAGGTCGACAAGATCATCAACATCGACCAGTCGCCGATCGGGCGCACACCGCGGTCGAACCCGGCCACCTACACCAATGTCTTCGACCACATCCGCCAGCTCTACGCCCAGACGCGTGAGGCTCGGGCTCGTGGCTACAAGCCAGGGCGGTTCAGCTTCAACGTCAAGGGCGGGCGCTGCGAGGTCTGCCGCGGCGACGGCCAGATCAAGATCGAAATGCACTTCCTGCCCGACGTCTACGTCCCGTGCGAGCAGTGTCACGGCAAGCGCTACAACCGCGAGACGCTCGAGATCCGCTTCAAGGGCAAATCGATCGCCGACGTCCTCGACATGTCCGTCGCGGACGCCTGCGAATTCTTCAAGGACATCCCGAAGATCTCGCGGAGGTTGGTCACGCTGCGCGACGTCGGCCTCGACTACATCCGACTCGGCCAGCCGGCGACGCAGCTCTCCGGGGGCGAGGCCCAGCGGGTGAAGCTCGCGACCGAGCTCTCGAAGGTCGCCACGGGCGATACCCTCTACATCCTCGACGAGCCCACCACGGGGCTCCACTTCGCCGACGTCCAGCGCCTGCTCGACGTGCTCGCCCGGCTGGTCGACGCCGGCAACACCGTGATCGTCATCGAGCACAACCTCGACGTGATCAAGACCGCCGACCGGATCATCGACCTCGGGCCCGAGGGTGGGGAGGAGGGCGGCAACGTCCTCGCCATTGGGACCCCGGAGCAGGTCGCGGCCACCCCCGGCTCCTACACGGGTGAGTTCCTCGCCGAGCTGGTCGAGCCGGAGATGAAGGTCAGGCGGACCGGCAAGCGCAAGACGCCTGTTGCGGCCTAGGTCCCCCGGCCGGGATACTGGGTCGGGTTGCTAGGGGAGATCACCTTCGACATCAACAGCAGCGCCGCCTTCGATCAGGCCGACCAGCGCGCGGGGCTGATCCTGCTCGGCTGCATGCTCCTCTCGTTCGGGTTCATCCGCTTCAGCACACGGATGATCCGCGCCCAGGTGAAGTGGTGGCCGGGGAACGTCACACCCGGCGGTCTGCACATCCATCACCTGGTCTTCGGGATCGTCCTGATGATGCTGTCGGGGTTCCTCAACTTCGTGCTCCAGCCGAGCAGCCCGTGGTTCGAGATCCTGGCCGGCGTCTTCGGGGTGGGCGTCGGCCTGACTCTCGACGAATTCGCCCTCTGGCTCTACCTCGACGACGTCTACTGGGCGGAGGAGGGCCGCAGCTCGGTGGACGCCGTCGTCTTCGCCGCGATCATCGGCGGAGCGGTCATCGTCGGCTTCGTCCCCCTCGACGCCAGCGGGGGTTCGATCGCCGCGATCGTCAGCTCGGTGGTGATCACGCTCGGGATCTGCGCGATCGTGGCGCTCAAGGGCAAGGTCAGCTCCGCGGTGATCGGCATGTTCATCCCCCCGGTCGCATGGGTGGCGGCGATCCGTCTCGCTCGGCCGGGCTCCTGGTGGGCGAAGCGGCGCTACCCGGCCGAGAGCCCCAAGCTCGAGAAGGCCGTGGTGCGGAAGGCACGCCACGACAAGCGCGTGCGGCGCTTCCAGGACCTGATCGGCGGCGCACCGTCGCTGCCCAGCCCCGGCGCCTCCGGATCCGGCCGATCCGAGGAGTAATTTCGCCGCAAACGGCCGCCTCTAGAGGGTGGTCGGCAACAGAGAGGAGACCCAGTTGAGAGGCACGGGTCGAGTCGTCTTTGCGGCGATCCTGCTGCTGTTGGTCGGCACGCTGAACATCATCTACGGGATCGGCGCGATATCGGATGCAAATTTCTATCTGAACGACACCAGGTACATCTTCACGAACCTCCATGCGATGGGGTGGTTCCTGTTGATCGTCGGTGTGATCCAGCTGACCGGAGGGTTCTCCCTGATCTCCGGCAATCCGTACGGGCGGTTCATCGGGATCGTCGCCGGGAGCCTCGGAGCGATCGACGCCCTGCTGTCGATGGGCCAAAACCACCCGTTCTGGTCATTGGCGATCTTCGCCCTCTGCGTCTGGGTGGTGTACGGGATCGTCGTCTACGGCGAGGATGAGCGGGCTCCCGTCCGCTGATCCTGCGCGGGAGCCCGGCTTCGGCCGGGCTCCCGCGTGCCGTTCCTACCTCGTCAGGCTGCGGGCGTAGAACCCGGCCATCAGCTCGATCGTGCCGCGGACGATGAAGCCGATCCCGGCGAGCAGAGCGAGGGTGGTCAGTCCGATGTCGGGGTTGGCGACGATGATCACACCGGCCGCGATGCCCACCACGCCGAGGATCGCGGCGATGACCCTGTGCTCGCGCTCATCCAGCGCGCGCGCGAGGTCGGCGACGCCGGTGACGATGAACCAGAAGGAGAGCGCGACCAGCAGCGTCAATACGCCCGCGCCAGGTCGAACCAGGCAGACCAGCCCCGCCAGGATCGCCAGGAAGCCGACGATGAAGCGCAGGACACGCCCACCGTCCGTCTGCACCTCGGTGGTCGCGAGCCCGATCCAGACGGCGCCGATGAAGACGAGGTTGATCCCGACGATCAGCCCCAGGACCAGCAAGGTTATGTCCGGGTAGGCGAGCGCCAGGATGCCGGCCACGATCGAGAGCGCGCCGAGCAGGGCCACGACCCACCACTTGCCCGGGTCGGTGGTGACGGTCCCGGTTCCTTCGACCTGAGGCATCTGAGCTTCCTTTCGATCGGGATTAGGTCGCGGGCGTCGGAACCCGCGCATCGACGAGCAGCGCGGCGCCGATGGCGCCGCCGAGGTCACCGAGACCGGCGAGCCGGATCTCCGGTGGCCGGTCGTCCATGAAGAGATGGGGATGCATGCGCGCCGCGATGCGCCTCACGTACCTCTCGCCCATGCGGGAGCCCAAGCCACCGCCGATGATCACGGCCTCGGGGTCGATCACGTTCACGCAGGACGCGACCCCGGCGCCGAGGGCCTTGACCGCCCGGTCCATCAGCCTGGTCGCGAGATCATCGCCGTGCTGGAGTGCTCGCTCCCAGATGCCGCTGGTGAGCCGGTCACGACCATGCTCCTCCATGAGCTTGAAGAGGTCGGTCTTGGCGCCCCGCTCGACCTCCTTGCGTGCCTTGATCTCCATCGCCATCCGGCCCGCATAGGCCTCCATGCAGCCCTTGCGGCCGCACGTACAGCGCGCGCCACCCATCTTCACGACCACGTGTCCGATCTCGGCCGCCGCCCCCCTGCCCAGCCACGGCTTGCCGTCCAGGATGAGCCCGCCGCCGACGCCGGTGCCCCACCAGACGCCGAGAATGGTGGCGAACTCCCTCGCCGCGCCGAGCTCGAACTCGCCCTGGACGGCGACCTGGACGTCATTGCCGACCTTGACGGGTACGCCGAACTGGGCCGAGAGATGCTCACCGAGCGGGAAGGGGCCCATCCAGCCAGGGAGATTGCGGGCGGCGGAGACGACCCCGGTCTTCTCATCCGCATCGCCCGGCGAGCCCACGCCGACTCCCCCGAGATCGCCTGCCTTGATGGTTGCGCCCTGGGCCGCCTCCTCGAGGGCGGCGACCATCTCCTTGGCTACATCCTCGGGGCCGCCCTCCGTCGGGGTGGGCCTGCGCGACTGGCCGAGGACGTTGTTGTCGGCGTCGACGACGACGGTCTGGATCTTGGTTCCGCCTAGGTCGATCCCGCCGCGCGGTGCCTGCTCCGAGCCGGGGCTCACGAGCGGCAACGATAGACCTGACCCCGGCGTTTGCGAAGCTCCCGGCGTGGCGTCGCTGGCTGAATGGCGGACCTGGTGGGTCAAGCGCCGCTGGTACGAGCGCAATCACCGGCTGAGGCGCCGCATCAGGATCAATCGCCACGCCGCCGAGGGCGGGTTCTTCATCCGCTACCCGGTCGAGGGCGAGGTGCTCGAGGCCCTCGACTCGGGGCGTCTCGAGATCGGCGAGGGCACGCTGCTGGAGCCGGGCTGCTGGCTGACGCTCTCCGGCGAGGCGCGTATCCGGATCGGCGAGGGGTGCTTTCTCAACCGTGGCACGATGCTCGCCGCGCTCGAGCTGGTCGAGATCGGCGATCACGTCATGTTCGCCAACAACTGCTTCGTCGGCGACTCCGACCATCGCTACGACGACCCCACCAAGCCGGTCACCTGGCAGGGGTTCGAGCCGCAGGGACCGGTCCGCATCGGCTCCAACTGCTGGTTCGGCGTCAACTGCGTCGTCACCGGCGGGGTCGAGATCGGCGAGCGGGCGGTGATCGGGTCCAACTCGGTGATCACCCAGGACATCCCGTCGGGCGTGATCGCGGCGGGCGTCCCGGCGAAGGTGATCAGGGAGATCGAGTTCAGGTAGCGGGGTGAGGGGCGATGAAGGGAACGGGAAACCCAGGACTCGCCGTCAGGCTGGCAATGGCGATGTTCGTGTTCGTCATCGACACGTCGTTGATGAACGTCTCGATCTCTGCGGTCGTCCACGACCTTCACACGACCACCAGCGGTGTGCAGTCGGCGATTGCAATCGAGGCCCTGGTCTCCGCCGCGTTCATCCTGATCGGCAGCAAGATCGCCGATCTCTGGAGCCGCAAGCGCGCCTACATCCTCGGCCTGATCCTCTACGCCGTCGGTGCCATCGCGATGACGCTCGCCCAGGGGCTCGCCGCCATCATCGTCTTTTGGGCCGTGATCGGCGGCTTGGGCGCGTCTCTCTATTTCCCGGCGATGCAGGCGCTGATCCACGGCAACTTCGAGGGGAAGGCCCAGGTCAGGGTCTACGCCCTGGCGGGTGCAGCGGCCGCCGTCGGTGCGGCAGTCGGACCGCTCATCGGCGGCTTTCTCACCACCCTGCTTTCCTGGCGCATCGGCTTTCTTCTGGAGGCCGTGATCATCGTGGTCGTGCTGTCGGGGTCAGGGCTGATCCGGGACGTGCCCTACACCGGCGATCGAGGCATTGACGTCGTCGGCTCGGTCCTCTCGGTTCTCGGCATGGGGTGCCTCGTCCTGGGGATCCTGGCGTGGCAGGAGGGCGGCGAATCCGTGGCAGCGCTCCTGGCGGTGGGCCTGATCGGGTTGGGAGCCCTCGTCTGGTGGCTCCGACGGCGGAAGCGTCAGGGCAAGCCGGTGCTCCTCGATCCGGATCTGTTCAGGATCAAACTGTTCAGCTTCGGGCTCGCAGCCGGAGTTCTCCAGCAGATCGCACTGGGCGGCCTGCTGATCGCGTTACCGCTCTACCTGCAGCTCGATCTGGGATACAACGCGCTCCAGGCCGGGCTGTCGCTTGCCCCCCTGTCGCTCACGGTCTTCGGCGTCGCCCTGCTGGCCGGGAAGCGGGCGGGAAAGCGGCGGCAGAGCGCCCTCATTCGGGCGGGGTTCGCACTGCTTGCCGTCGGGGTGCTGCTGCTCATCCCATTCGTTCCACGCGTGGAGAGCGGCTGGTACCTCGTGTTGCCATTGGTCCTCGCCGGGGCGGGTCTCGGCCTACTGGTCTCTCAAATCAACAGCTATACCCTCTCTCCGGTCGACGAGGAGAGGGCGGGAGAGGCCTCGGGTGTCAATTCGGCGGTGAGCTCCTTCGGGCTCTCCGTCGGGCTCGCCTTCGCCGGCGCCATTCTGCTTGCCGCGCTCTCGATCGCATTCACCAACAAGGCCGAGGACAGCAAGGTTCTGACACCCGCCCAGCAGCAGCGTGTGGCGGACACGCTGGAGGACGATGCCCAGCTGATGAGCGATGCCCAGCTCAACGAGCTTCTCGCCGGCCAGCCCAAGGCGACCAGGGACGAGATCGTCAGCATCAACGACGACGCCAGGCCGGAGGCGTTGCAGTTCGGCCTCCTGGTGCCGCTGGTTGCCGCGGTGCTCGGACTCCTGGCCTCCTTCCCGATGATGCGCCTTCCCGACCCCGTCCCGTCGGATGCCGCCGACAGATCGCTGAGCTGATCGAGTCCGGTGGCCGCGATCGTCAATCAGATCAGCTCGCGGCAGGTCTCGCGGATCATCTACGGCGCGATCATCGGCCTGGCGCTGGTCGTCGCGCTCCAGGCCCACCCGCCGCCACCGGGAGCCGTGATCGCGAGCCTGCTCGGCACCGCTGTCGCAGTCTCGCTGGCCGACGTCTACAGCGAACTGGTCGGGTTCGAGACCGTTCGCCGTCGACGCGCGACCACGGTCGAGAGGCGAAGCCTGTTCGCCGACGCGGCGGCCGTCGCGATCGGCATCGGCTTCCCGAGCATCTTCTTCCTGTTGGCGGCTGTCGATGTGCTCGGAGACGACACGGCCTTCGTGGTCGCCAGGTGGACCGGCCTCGGCCTGCTCGGGCTCTACGGCTTCGCCGGTGCACGCCTGACCGGATCCGGAATCCTCGGTTCTCTCCTCAAGGGGCTCGGGATCGCGTTGATCGGCGCCGCCCTGATCGGGCTGAAGGCGCTCGTCCACTGAGGAGCGTCCCGGCCCCTTCCTAGACTCGCGGCGTGCTGAGGCTCACCCTTTCGGTCGAGGATCACCGGTCCGACACCGTCGCCCAGGCGCTGGCAGAGACCGGGGGAGTGCTCCGGATCGTGGCCCTCGAACCGGAGCGTCGCGCCGCCGACGTGGTCCTCGCCGCGGATGTGATGCCTTCCGTCGCGGATCGGGTGATGAGCCTGATCCGCGACTGGGAGATCGACGACGCGGACTACCTGCTGACGCGTCAGGACGTGGTGGCGCCGTCTCCTCACACTCACGCCGGCCTTGCCCAACCCCACGATTTCGCCTGGATCGAGGTGATGGGCGAGGCCCGGACACACTCGCGACCGCTCGGGCGCTACCTCGCGCTGATGGCCGTGGCGGCTGTGCTCGGAGCGATCGGCGTCATCACGGACAACATCATCCTGATCGTCGGCGCCATGGCGGTCAGCCCCGACCTGCTGCCCATCTGCGCGGCGGCGGTCGGCATCGTCGCCTTACGCCTGACGCTGGCGCGTCGGGCCGTTATCACCCTGATCCTCGGCATCCTGGTGACCTGGGTCGTTGCGGCGGCGCTTGCCTGGGGACTGCAGAGGGTGGGCATCCTCAGCGCCGGCTTTGAGGTCCATGAGGAGAACCTGCACGGACTGCAGAGCGTCGATTACTCGACGATCCTGGTGGCGCTCGCTGCAGGCGTCGCGGCGATGCTCTCGTTCGAGACTCGCGCTGCCGCTGCTGTGGGCGTGGCGATCTCGGTGACCACGATTCCGGCGTCCGCACTCTTCGGCGTTTCGCTCGGGCTCGGCGAGGTGAGCGTCTCCTGGGGGGCCGCGGCGGTGCTCGGCGTCAACGTCGTCCTGCTCCTCGTGTCCGCGTCGCTCACCCTGGCGGTGCAGCGCCGGCTGGCCGACTCGCGACGTCGCCAGGCACCGAGCGCGACGGGTTAGGAGACGACCTGGACGACGACCGTGCGCTCGCGCGGGCGATCGTCGAAGTCGATCAGCACCAGTTGCTGCCAGGTCCCCAGCGCGAGGCGGCCGGCGACGACCGGCACCTGCTCGGAGGCGCCTATCAGCGAGGCGCGCTGGTGGGCGTGCGAGTTGGTGTCGTGGTTGAGGCGGTTGTGCTCGTAGTCCCCCTCGGCCGGGACGAGCCGTTCGAGGAGGGCGCGCAGGTCGGCGACGCCGCCGGGCTCGAACTCCATCGTCGTGATCGCCGCGGTGGATCCGCGGACGAAGGCGGTGACGAGGCCGTCCTCCACGGGGCCGCCGGTGAGGACCCGCTGGACATCACCTGTGATGTCGATGACGTCGGCGTCGCCCCCCGTCGAAAGCTGGAGTTCGCCTGTGTGAACGGCCACGGCGCTCACGCTAGCGGAGGGCCGCCGCCCATCGGCAGCGGCATTCACGTAGAACTTCGTCGAAAGGGGTGACGTGGCGCCCATGCGCGCCACCTACAGTCGCTCGCATCCCGCGATTCGCGAAAGGAGAAGGAATGGGCACCGAAGAGCTGGATGAGATGGGCCCGATCGACTACATCATCGTCGAGTGGCCCGGGCGTCAGCCGAGTGGTGAGGCCGCTCCGTACCTGGTGGACCTCGTCGACCAGGGCATCATCCGCGTCCTCGATCTCGCTTTCATCGTCAAGGACGACGAGGGCAATGTGGCCGGGATGGAGGTCAGCGAAGTCGCCAGTCAGGTGGAGGAGATGAGCGTCCTCGAGGGAGCTTCGTCAGGCCTCCTCTCCGACGATGACATCGCCGAGGCCGGCGAAGCGCTCGAGCCCGGAACCTCGGCCGCCTTGCTCGTCTTCGAGAATCGTTGGGCGGGGCCGTTCGCGGCGGCGGTACGCCGCTCGGGCGGCCAGCTGGTCGCCTCGGGTCGAATCCCCGTCCAAGCCGTCCTCGCCGCCATCGAGGCCGAGGAAACCGGCGCATCCGCGTCGTAACAGAAACCGTCGCAGCCAGAGAAAGGAGAATGTCGTGCCAGGATTGCTCAGAGGTGTCGCCAGGACAGCTGTCGTCGCAGGAACCGCGACCGCCGTCAGCAACCGCGTCTCCCGCCGTCAGTCATCGCGCTGGGCCGCGCAGGACCAGGGCGCTCCGGCGTACATGGCGGAGGAGCCTCCCCCGCAGCAGGCCGCACCGCCCGCAGCGCCCGCGTCGCCGATCGAACAGCTGAAGGAGCTCGGCGAGCTGCACCAGACCGGAGTTCTCACGGATGAGGAGTTCGCCGCCCAGAAGGCGAAGCTGCTCGGCTAGTCAGAGCAGCTCGATCGCGCCCTTGGCGACCAGCAGCACCCCGATTCCCGCCGCCAGCCGGAAACCGAGCAGGCGGCTGTTTGCGTTGAACCAGGCCTTGAAGCAGTCGACCGCGCGCGGCGTCCACTCCGGGGCGAGGGTGTAGGCGATCAGCGGCACCTCCAGCAGGATCAGCATGATCGCGTTGAACGCCAGGATCATCGCGACCATCGCCGCCGTGCTCGCGTCCGTTTCGGCGATGCGGCTGAGCCCGATCAGGTAGGACGCGCCGGGCAGCGTCAGGAGGGCGCCGACCACGAAGGTCGTGCGGGCGCTGCCCTCGCTCAGCGCTCGCTGCCACCGGGGCGGCCCCTTCGTCCTCTTGGCCTCTTCACGCCTGCGACGCCGCTCGGCTCGCCTGTCGTCCGCCCACCGCTCGCTGCCCGGCCGGATGACGAACGCGACGACCAGGAGGATCCCGCCGAGGGTGAGGTCCATCGCCGGGCTCAACGTGTTCTGTGCCGTGCTCGTTCCTCCGGAAGAGCCGTCCAGGGCGAAGACGATCACCAGGCCGAGGGTGAGGCTGGTCAACAGCGCGCCGAACAGATAGCCCAGCAGCAGGCGCTTCGGGTGATCCAGCAGCAGCATCACCGTGGTGGCTCCGAGCAGAGTCGGATTGAGCGCCGCGGTGAAGGCGAAGAAGACCCAGCCGTCCATGCCGGGACAAACCTAGAGTCCGAATGCAGCCTGCATGGCATATGGTCGTCGTGGGATGTTCGCCTCCGACTTGCTGGTCTCTCAATGGTGCTGCTGCCCCTCGACCTGACCTTGCTCGGCAGTCTGATCGCCGGCCGTGCGAGGGCGTGGGGCCGGAGGCTCTGATGGAAGCGGGCGGATCACGTCCTGACTCACCTCCCTCGAGTCCGCCTGCCGACGCCGGTGCTGCGGTGAGGAAGCGGCGCGGCATCGTCATCACGCTCACGATCGTCGCCTCGATCCTGGCGTTCGTGGCGACGTTCGCGGTCTGGGCCAACCGCCAGCTGCTCGAGACCGACACCTGGACCAACACGAGCAGCAAGCTGCTCGAGGACGAGGCGATCCGGACGCAGGTGGCGGACACCATGGTCGACACGCTCTACGCCAATGTCGACGTGCAGGCGGAGCTGCAGGCGGCTCTGCCGCCGAGGCTCCAGCCCCTCGCGGGTCCCGCCTCCGCCGGCCTGCGGCAGCTCGCGACCGATCTGGCGAACCGGGCGCTCCAGCGGCCGCGGGTACAGGAGCTGTGGGAGAACGCCAACCGGACCGCTCAGCTGACGCTGCTCAAGGTGGTGGAGCACGGGGGCAGCGAACCGGTGACGCTCGACCTCGGCACGATCGTCGACCAGCTCGGCCAGCAGCTCGGAGTCAACACCGCCGGCAAGCTGCCGCCACAGGTGGCGCAGATCCAGATCGTGTCGAACGATGACCTCGTCAAGGTCAACGACCTGCTCAACCTCCTCAGGACTCTCGCCTGGGTCCTGACCGTTCTCGCACTCGGTCTGTTCGCACTCGCGATCTACCTCGCGGAGGGCTGGCGGCGCGAGGCGCTGCGAGCCGTGGGCTTCGCCTTCATCGGCGTCGGGATCCTCGTCCTGGCTGCACGCAGCCTGGCGGGCAACGTGGTCGTCAATGCGCTCGCATCGACGGAGGCCGTCCGGCCCGCAGCGGACGACGCCTGGAGCATCGGCACCTCGCTCCTGAACGACCAGGGCGGCGCCCTCATCTTCTACGGGATCTTCATCGTGGTGGGGGCCTGGCTGGCGGGTCCCACGGGCATCGCGCGGAGCACCCGCCGGGCGATCACGCCGATCCTCGAGAACCGGGTTGTGGCCTACTCGACCCTCTTCGTCCTGCTCGTCCTCCTCTTCTGGTGGGCGCCCACCCCGGGCTTCCACCGCCTCCCCACCGCGCTGTTGCTGGTGGTCCTGGTGGTGGTCGGGATGGAGGTCCTGCGCCGCCAGGCCATCAGGGACTTCCCGGACCAGAAGTGGGAGGGTGCACCGGAACGCTGGGGCGCGGCCCTGCGGGCGCGGTTCGAACGCTGAGAGGCGATCGGTGAGCCGACAACGCGCCGCGGCCGCCCTGACTCTGGCCCTGACGGCTCTGACGGCGATCCTCGCCCTCTACATCGTGATCGACGTGTTCCCTCGAGGCCTGGTGGTGCTCGGCTGCGTCGCCGTGGCGCTCGCGGCGGGCTGGTACGGGTTGCTTCGGCGTGGGGCCGCGAGGGTCGCCGGGATCACGATTGCCGTGGTCGCACTCGCGGGGGCCGTCCTGATCCCGTTACTGGATGGGGATCACATCGTCGAGGCGGTTCTGGTGGGCGTCGGGATCGTGACCGCTCCGGCCGCCGCCGAGGCCGCTTTCCGCCGGCGGGTGCCCCTGCCGCCGGCCGAGAGGCCGGAGCATCCGGTCCTCTTCTACAACCCGAAGTCGGGTGGAGGGAAGGCGGAGAGGTTCTCGCTCGACGCCGAGGCCAGGTCGCGTGGGATCGAGCCCATCGAGCTGACGCTCGGGGCCGACCTCCGCGAGCTGGTCCGGGGTGCAGTCGCTCGCGGAGCGGACGGCCTGGCGATGGCCGGCGGCGATGGCTCTCAGGCGATCGTCGCCGATATCGCCTCTGAGCATGACCTGCCCTACGCCTGCATTCCGGCCGGAACCCGCAACCATTTCGCGCTCGACCTGGGTGTCGACCGCGACGATGTCGTCGGTGCCCTGGACGCGTTCGTGGACGGCGGCGAGCGTCGCGTCGACCTCGGGGAGGTGAACGGGCGAGTGTTCGTCAACAACGTCTCGCTCGGGCTGTACGCGGACGCGGTGCAGAGGCCGGGCTATCGCGAGGCGAAGCTGCGAACGATCCTCGACACGATCCCCGAAATGCTCGGACCCGAGGGGTCGGGCCTCGACCTGGCGTGGAGCGGGCCCGGTGGACACGAGCATCATTCGGGAGCCGCCGTGCTGGTCTCGAACAACCGCTATCGGCTGGGCAAGGCCGTTGGATCCGGCACGCGACCGCGGATCGACGACGGACTCCTGGGAATCACCGTCGCGTCCGCACCCACCGGGCGCGGGCAGGGCCGGCTGCTCCAGCAACCGTGGCGCGAATGGTCGGCGCCGGAGTTCGAGGTGACCGCCGAGCATCCGGTGCCGGCCGGGATCGACGGCGAGGCGGTCACCCTCGATTCGCCGCTGCGGTTTCGGATTCGGCCCGGAGTCCTGCGGGTGCGGATCGCACGGCAGCACCCCGGCTCCTCGCCATCCGCGGCCGTCCCGGAGAACGCGCGGGAAGGCTTGCTGGAGCTGGGGAGGATCGCAGCGGGAAGAACGAAAACGACCAAGGAGGATTGATGGACATCCTGGAGATCGAGCAGAAGGAGACGATGTCGCGCGAGGAGGCGGCTGAGCGCCTGCGCAGATTCGCCGACGCGCTGGCTCGGAACAACGACATCGAGTTCGAGCGCGGCGGCATGCACATGAAGGTCCACGTGCCGGACGAGATCCAGGTCAAGGTGGAGCTCGAGGTGGAGACCGACGAGCGTGAGCTGGAGATCGAACTGAGCTGGTGAGCTACCAGTCCCAGGGCGTGTCGCTGCCGACGAGCGCTTCCTCCTCGAGGTAGCGCGCGTATTCCTCGAGTTCCTCCTGGGGGATCGAGTACGTGTGCTCGTCCTCGGCGGGGAAGCGACCTGCTCGGACCTCCTGCGCGTAGCTCGCCACTCCCCTGAGGGCCTCCTCGCGGACGTTCGCGAACCGCTTCACGAACTTCGGCTGATGGCCGTCGTAGACGCCGAGCAGGTCGTGCAGCACCAGCACCTGGCCGTCGGTCGCGGGGCCGGCGCCGATGCCGATCACCGGGATCTCGAGCTTCGGCACGAGCGCTTCGGTGACGGCGGAGGGGATGGCCTCGAAGACGATCGCGAAGCAGCCCACGGCCTGCAGGGCGAGAGCCTCCTCGGTGAGCTTCGCGGCCGCCTCGGCGGTGCGGCCCTGGGCCTTGAAGCCGCCGAGCGCGTTGGCGGTCTGCGGGGTCAGGCCGACGTGACCCATGACCGGGATGCCCGAGCGGACGATCGCCCTGGCGCGATCGACCGACGGGCCGCCGCGCTCGAGCTTGACCGCCGCGCAGCCCGCCTCCTTGACGAAGCGCTGGGCGTTCTCGATCGCCTGTTCGTTCGACCCCTCGTAGGAGCCGAAGGGCATGTCCCCGACGAGCAGCGGGTGCCGGAGGCCACGGCGCACGGCGCTGGCCATCATCAGCATCTCCTCCATGCCGACCGGGGTGGTGGCGTCGTAGCCGAGGACGACCATCGCCGCCGTGTCGCCGACGAGCACGACGTCGACGCCGGCCTGCTCGACGATCTGGGCCGAGGGGTAGTCGTAGGCCGTGACCATCACGATCGGCTCCCCGGCCCGCTTCATCTCGGCGAGGCGCGGCAGGGTGACCGGCGCCCGCTCATCGCGAGCTGGTCCGTTGATGGGCTCGGTGCTCACAGCGATGCCTCCTGTTCCATCAGGCCTCCGTTGTGTGGGTTGGTGGAGAGATGACGACGTTGTCGATGAGGCGGGCCGTGCCGATCCGAGCGGCGACCGCGACGAGCACCGGACGTCCGTTGAGCTCGGGGACGGCGGTGAGGTCCTCCGCCGAGCGCGCCTCCACGTAGTCCGGCTCGACGCCGGCGCTGCGGAGCTCCTTCTCGGCCACCTCGACCAGAGCGCTGGTCGCCGTCTCGCCGTCTCGGGCCGCTGCCTCGGCCGCACGCAGCGCACGGGAGATCGCGGTGGCGCGCTCGCGCTCCTCAGGATCCAGGTAGGCGTTGCGCGAGCTGAACGCGAGGCCGTCGTCTTCCCGCACCGTCGGCAACACCTCGATTCGAACCGGGAAGTCGAGGTCGCGGGCCATCCGCCCGATCACGATCGCCTGTTGGGCGTCCTTGCGCCCGAAGTACGCGACGTCCGGTTGGACCGAATTGAAGAGCTTGGCGACGACGGTGGTGACGCCGCGGAAGTGGGAGCGGCCGCGCTGCTCCGGGTCGCCCTCGAGCACCTCTGTGAGCTCGCCCGATACCTCGACCGCGGTCGCGAAGCCCGCCGGGTACATCTGCTCAGCGTCCGGGATCCAGACCAGATCGACGCCCTCACGGGTGGCGAGCTCGATGTCGCGTTCCTCGTCGCGCGGGTACGCGTCCAGGTCCTCGCCCTCCGCGAACTGCGTGGGGTTGACGAAGAGGCTGACGACGACGATGTCGCAGTCCTCTCGGGCCTGGCGGATCAGGGAGAGGTGCCCCTCGTGGAAGTAGCCCATCGTCGGGACCAGCCCGATTCGCCGCCCGCGGCGGCGCGGTTGCTCGAGCGCCTCTCGCAGGTCGGCCCTGGTGCGGACGATCCTCACGCCGGCACCTCCTCGGACCCGACGGCGAGCGCGCGCGCCCGTTCGGCCAGAGCGTCGTAGAGAGGCAGGAGCCCCGGTGCCCGCTCCTGCAGCGCGGCACGGTGGCCGTCGACGGTGGTTTCGTCGCCCCGGGCAATGGGTCCGGTCAGGGCGCGTGGGCCGAGCTCGGCCCAGTTCGCGGCGGTCTGCAGGACGATCGGGGCCAGCAGCTCGCGGGCCTGATCGGTCCCCAACCTCCCGAGCAGCTCCGCGGCCGATTCCTCCAGGGCGACCATGAGGTTGGATGCCATTGCGGCCGCCGCGTGGTATGCGGAGCGATCCTGCTCGGCCACCTCGAAGGGGCGCATCCCCAGCGCTTCCGCGAGCTCGCGGGCGAAGTGGAGTGCTTCCGGGGCGACCCCGGCGATCGCTGCCGGAGTCCCCTGGACGGACGTCTCCCCGTGGGCGAAGGTCTGGAGGGGGTGCAGGGAGAACGGCCGTGCACCCCGCGCGGCTGCGTCGGCCAGGAGGTTGAGCGTCCCGGCTCCGCTGACGTGTCCGACGAACTCGGGTCCTTCGGGAACCTCGGCCGCCGCGGCGGCGATCGCGGTGTCCGGCACGCAGAGGAGGACCGCTCCGGCTCCCACGCACGCCGTGGCGATCTCGTCGCTTCCGGCCAAGTGGACCGGAATTCCGGCCCCCTCGGCGGCGCGGGACAGGGACCGGCCCACATTGCCGCGGCCGACGATCAACAGCGGCGAGGCTGCGCTCAGGTGGGAGGGGAGGTCATCCCGTTCCAGTTCCCGCATCGGAGATACCAGACGGCTTCTTCGTGTTGGACGAGTGAAATGAGGTTTTCGGTGACTGTCGGGTCCACGCCGCTCCTCGGTCGCGGCCCGCGGGCAATTATAGAGAGAGGTCCTGGCCACTCAGCCAGTCCGCGGGTTGGGCGCAATTTGCGGGCCGAAACCGCTTCGTGAGGGTCGGGCGCCCGAACTAC
Source organism: Solirubrobacterales bacterium (assembly GCA_035712865.1). Taxonomy (GTDB): domain Bacteria; phylum Actinomycetota; class Thermoleophilia; order Solirubrobacterales; family 70-9; genus DASUPK01. The sequence goes on along the minus strand of DASTAI010000345.1, from coordinate 87 downwards.
CATCAACCCGGTGCCGATCTACGAGTTCGTCTGCGAGTCGTGCGGTCATCGCTTCGAGGAGCTGTTGGGGTCTCACGTCGGCCGTCG